>NZ_JBHVOC010000013.1:0-235675 GCF_044142145.1 Streptomyces sp. BK79 | reverse complement strand
AACCGCTGCGGGCGGACACCCCCCGACCCGTCCCCTTCCCGCCGTACGCGGCTTTCCGTCCGCTCCCCCCTTCCTAGCTGCGGGCAGTCGTGCCGCTGGGGCGGCACGGGTGGGCGCAGCGGCACCCCGTAACGCCGGGCTGCGACTCCCACCCCCGGCCCGCAGCCGCGCCGGCACCCCGTCACGCCGGGCCGCGCACCCCACCCCCGTAACCTACGGCCACCCCGCGGCGCCGGGCCGCGTGACACCGCCCCGCCAGGGCCCACCCCCGTCACCGTAGAATCGCCGGGTGAACGACCCCGCCGACACCCTGCGCACCGCCCTCGCCGAGCTGGTCGACGGGCTGCCGCCCCGCCAGGCCGCGCAGGCCGTCGACCGGCTGATCGCCAACTACCGCGGGGCCACCCCGACCGACGCCCCGATCCTGCGGGACCGCGCGGACGTCGTCGCCTACGCCGCGTACCGCATGCCCGCGACCTTCGCGGCGGTGCGCTCGGCGCTGGCGGCGTTCGCGGACGCCGTGCCCGGGTGGGTGCCCGGCGGCCACGTGGACGTCGGCGGCGGGACCGGCGCGGCGACCTGGGCCGTGAGCGACACCTGGGGCGGCACGCGGCCGGTGACCGTGCTCGACTGGGCCGAGCCCGCGCTCGCCCTGGGCCGGGAGATCGCCGCCGCCCACCCGGCCCTGCGGGACGTCCGCTGGCAGCGCGCCCGGATCGGGTCGGCGCTCGGCGTGGAGCCCACCGATCTCGTCACCGTCTCCTACGTCCTCAACGAGCTGACCGGCGCCGACCGCGCCGCCCTCGTCGACGCCGCCGCCCGCGCCGCGCAGGCCGTCGTCATCGTGGAGGCCGGCACGCCGGACGGGTACGCCCGGGTCATCGAAGCGCGGGACCGGCTGGTCTCCGCCGGGTTCCACGTCGCCGCGCCCTGCCCGCACAGCGCCGCCTGCCCCATCGTTCCCGGCACGGACTGGTGCCACTTCGCGGCCCGGGTCAGCCGTTCCTCCCTGCACCGGCAGGTCAAGGGCGGCTCCCTCGCCTACGAGGACGAGAAGTTCAGCTACGTCGCCGCCGCCCGGCCGGCGGTCGCCCCCGCCGCCTCCCGGGTGGTCCGGCGTCCGCAGATCCGCAAGGGGCAGGTCCTGCTCGACCTGTGCGAGCCCGACGAGCAGCTGCGCCGCCGGACGGTCACCAAGCGCCACGGCGATCTGTACAAGGCCGCCCGGGACGCGGACTGGGGCGATGAGTGGCCGCCCCCGCAGGCCGGTCCGGCCGGGAGGTAGGGCCGGCGGCGTCGTCGCCGCTCACGAGGCCGGGTCGCTCGCGCGGGCCTCCTCGCGCTGTTGCCGCTGCCGCTCCTGGAGCCTGCGCAGCAGGTCCCGCTTCCCGGCCTGGGGGTCCGCGCCGCCGCCTGTCCTGCCGCCCCGGCCGCCGCCGCGCAGGGCGTCGCGGCCGAGTTTGTGGCGCGTGCCGCCGACGCCCAGCATGTTTCCCGCTCCACCTCGGGTCATGACGTGCTCCCTTCCGAGTGAGAGACGAGTCGTATCGTCTCGTTCATGGGTTCCACTGTCGGCGAGACGCGGCGTCTTGTCAACCTGGTAGATTCGAGGCATGGCCGCTCAGAAGAAGTACGTCCCCGCCCCGCCCCCCGTCGACAGGCCGCACCCCGACGCCAACCGCCGCAGCCAGCGGTCCCGCCAGGCCATCTTCGACGCCGCCCTCGCGCTCGTCTCGGAGGTCGGCTACCCCAAGACCACCATCGAGGGCATCGCCGCCCGCGCCGGCGTGGGCAAGCAGACGATCTACCGCTGGTGGCCCTCGAAGGCGGACGTCCTGCTGGAGGCATTCCTCGACCTGGGCGACCAGGCCGCGCGGGCCGCCGGTGAGGAGACGTACGCCATCCCGGACACCGGCGACCTCGCCGCCGACCTCAAGACGGTGCTGCGCGCCACCGTCGACGAACTGCGGGACCCGAAGTTCGAGGCACCCTCCCGGGCCCTGGCCGCGGAGGGCGTCGTCAACGAACAGCTCGGCCGGGAGTTCGTCGCCAAGCTCCTGGAACCCTCGCTCCAGCTCTACGTCGACCGGCTGCGCGCGGCCCAGGCCGAGGGGCAGGTGCGGGACGGGATCGACCCGCGCATCGCGCTGGAACTGTTCGTCTCCCCGCTCGCCCAGCGCTGGCTCCAGCGCACGGCGCCGATCTCCCACGCCTACACCGACACGCTCGTGGACTACGCGCTGTACGGGCTCGCTCCTCGGTGACCAGAGGGGTGACCAGGGAAGTTTGTCCCTTCCCGGCCCCGAAGCGCGGAATGGTGCGACCATAGGGCATGCTGGTGCGCACGACGGCGAGGCGAGGGGATAGATGAGCGCGGAGTTCGGCGGTCGGAGCGGCCGGCAGGGCAAAATCTCCCAGTGGCTGCGCGGACGCCGGCCCAAGGAGGCCACCGGAGACGGGGGCCGGGAGGACCTGCTGCTCGCCGCCGCCGGTGCGGGACTGCCCCTGGCGCCCGCCGCGCACCCGGCCGGATACCGCTGCTCCTGCGACCGCGTCGGCTGTCCCACCCCCGCGCGGCACCCGGTGTCGTTCGCCTGGCAGACGCAGTCCACGACCGACCGGGCGCAGATCGAGCGCTGGGCCCGCCATCAGCCCGAGGCCAACTTCATCACCGCGACCGGCATGGTGCACGACGTCCTGGACGTGCCCCTGGAAGCCGGTCGCGAGGCGTTGCGGCGCCTGCTCGACGCCGGTGTCGAGGTCGGACCGGTCGCCGAGAGCGACGACGGCCGCATGCTGCTGTTCACCCTCACCCGCGGCACCCCCGAGGAAGAGGACGAGTGGTGGCCCTGCGAGCTGGACTGCCACCCCGAGACGATGGACGAGCACCCCGGCCTGCGCTGGCACTGCCGCGGCTCCTACGTCCTCGTACCGCCCGCCCGGCTGCCCGGTGAGGACCGTACGGTGCACTGGGTGCGCGGACCGGAGCACCCGCTGCCGGACCCGCTGACCCTGCTGGAGACCCTCACCGACGCCTGCGCCCGGCACGCCGGCGAGGACAGCGACCACGCGGGGGCGGCCTGGCCGCTGCGCCGCTGAACGGCGTCGCCGCCCGCTACTCGCCCTTCGCCGACGTCAGGCCCTGGACCCGGCCCAGGACCGACACCTTCCCGTCGCCGGAGCCCTCCGCCGGGTCGAGCGCGACCTCGTTGGAGACGAACTCCATCGTCAGCGACTGCTTGATCTCGCCGTCCGTCAGCGCCAGCACGTCCCGGTTCGGCGTCGGCACCGCGGCGCCCCGCGCGGCCGTCTGCTTCTCGAAGTGCCGGGTGGTGAAGAAGACCAGCGCCCCGCCGTCCCGCGTGCGCAGCGCCAGGGGGGCGTAGTCGCCGTTCGTGAGCGGCTCGTCGATGTACTGGGTGACCAGGCCCGGGCGGATCGACCGCTTCTCGCGCAGCTCCCGCCAGGCACTGGTGTGGACGCCGTCCGCGAAGGCGTCCCCGCCGTCCTTCAGGTACGCCGTGTACTGCTTGCTCAGGCCGGCCGGCGGGACGGTCACGTCCGTGGAGTTGGCGGGGACGGCCTCGGCCCAGCCGTCCGCGTCCGTCTTGAACTCGGGCATCCGGCCGGGGGCGACCAGGGTCAGGTACGCCGCCTGCCAGGTCTCGTCGATGCCGTGGCGGGTGAAGACCAGCAGCCAGCGGGCGTTCCCGCCCTTGTTCGCCTTGGTGTCCGCGACGAACCAGCGTGGCCAGCCCGCCTTCTTCGGGATCGTGTACTTCGCGTCCGTCAGCTCCAGCGGCACGTGCGACGCGTTGCCGTCCGGGCTGTTGGTGCGGCCCGCCTTGAGCCGCGCCGAGTCGATGGCGGCGAGCGCGCCGGTGGTGTGGTCGGCGTCGAGGGAGACGTCGTACGCCTTGTCGGCCGCGTTGTACGCGGAGGTGAACTGCTGGAGCGCCTTCGCGGCCTCGGCCCGGGTGGCCGACGGGAGCACCTCGCGCTCGCCGTGCACCACCACGCATCCGCTCGCCGTCAGCGACAGAGCGGTCGCCGAGGCGGATATGAGCGCGCACTTGCGAAGCCTGCGGGGCCTACGAGGGCCGCGATCCCTGCTCATCAGGTTTCTTCACCTTCCCCTTCCCGGAGGCGAACCCTACCGGGGGGAGGCGGCGCCCGGACGGGGGGAGGGGTGACAGCGTCCACACCGTGACCTCCCGTCAGGGTTCGCGTCGCGGGACGACCAGCGGGGCGCCCGTGCGCGGGTGCGGCAGCACCTCCACCGGCTGGTCGTAGACCTCGGACAGCAGGTCCTCGCGGAACACCCGGGCCGGTGGCCCGTCGGCCGCGATCCGGCCGGCGCGCAGGACCGCGACCCGGTCCGCGTACGCCGCCGCCAGCCCCAGGTCGTGCAGCACGACGACCACCGCGTCCCCGGCCCGCGCCCGCTCCCGGCACACCCGCAGCACCAGCTCCTGGTGCCGCAGGTCCAGCGCGGCCGTCGGCTCGTCGAGCAGCAGGAGCGGGGCGTGTTGGGCCAGGACCCGGGCGAGTGCCACCCGGGCCCGCTCGCCGCCGCTGAGCGCGGAGAACGGGCGCCCGGCGAAGCCGGACACCTCGGTGCGGGCCATCGCCTCGGCCACGGCCGCGTCGTCCTCGTCCCGCAGGTCCGTGCCCGCCCAGGGCGCCCGGCCCATCCGGACGACCTCCTCCACCGGGAACGGGAAGGACAGCGACGCCGACTGGGGCAGCACCGCCCGGCGCAGCGCCAGCTCGGGCGCGGACCAGTCCTCCACCGGGCGGCCGTGGACGCGTACGACGCCCTCGGCGGCCGGGACGTCGGCGGCCAGGACGCCCAACAGGGTGGACTTCCCCGCCCCGTTGGGGCCGACCAGGGCGAGCACCTCGCCCGCGCGGACGATGACGTCCACGCCGTCGAGGACCGGCCGCCCGCCGAGCCGGACGCGTACGCCCTCCGCCTCGACGAGGACGTCGCCGGGCGCCGCCGGACCGGGCGGCGCGGGGCGGGACGGTACGAGGCGCCGCAGCCCCCGGGCGCCCCGGGTTCTCGTGCCGGTCATGCCCAACCCCCCTGCCTGCGCCGGGTGCGGCGCAGCAGCCAGAAGAAGAACGGGCTGCCCAGCAGCGCCGTCAGCACCCCGAGCGGCAGCTCGGCCGGCTCGGCGACCGTGCGGGCCGCCAGGTCGGCGGCGAGCAGCACCAGCGCGCCCAGCAGCGCGCTGCCCGGGATCAGGAACCGGTGTCCGGGGCCCGCGAGCATCCGCAGCAGGTGCGGTACGACGAGACCGACGAAGCCGATGACCCCGGCCACGCTCACCGCCGCCGCGGTCAGCAGCGCGATCACCAGGACCAGCACGATCCGCAGCCGCTCCACGTCCACGCCCAGGTGCCGGGCCGGGCGTTCACCGAGGGCCAGCAGGTCGAGGCGGCGGGCGTACAGCGGGGCGAGGGCCAGCCCGAGTGCCGCGCACGGCAGCACCGCCAGCACCTTCGGCCAGGTGGCCTGCGCGAGCGAGCCGAGCTGCCAGAAGGTGATCTGGTTGACCTCCGCCGTGTCCGCGAAGAACAGGAACAGTCCGATCAGCGCCCCCGCGAAGGCGTTCACGGCGATGCCCGTCAGGATCAGCGTGACGACCTCGGTGCGGCCGCCGGAGCGGGACATCGCGTAGACCACGAGGACCGTGATCAGACCGGAGCCGAACGCGAGGACGGGCACCGTCCAGGTGCCGAGGAAGTGCAGGCCGAAGGCGATGGCGCCGACCGCCCCCACCGCCGCGCCCGAGGAGACGCCGATGACGCCGGGTTCGGCGAGCGGGTTGCCGAACACGCCCTGCATCAGCGCGCCCGCGCAGCCGAGCGAGGCGCCGACCAGCAGCGCCAGCACGATCCGCGGGAACCGCACGTTCCACAGCACCGACTCGGCCACCCGGTCCAGTTCGGTGCCGCCGAGCCCGGCCCGGTGCAGCAGGGAGCCGAGCACGTCGCCGACCGGGACCGGGTAGGCGCCGGTGCCGGCCGCGACCGGGACGAGGGCGAGCAGGCCGGCGACCAGGGCGGCGGTCAGCAGCCAGGGGGTGGAGCGCCGGGCGGCGCGTGGCGGGGGAGGGGGAGGGGACGGGGGTGGCTCGGCGGGTGTGCCGGGGTGCGGCTGTCGGTCCAGCACGGTCATCGGGCGCCGCCCTCGCCGTACAGCTGGGCGACGACCGACTTCAGCACCTGGTCGGTGCGCGGGCCGTAGTTGAGGAGTACGCCGTCCTCGACGGAGACGATCCGGCGGTCCAGGCCGGCCGGGGTCTGGGCGACGCCGGGGATCTTCACCAGGCCGTCGACGCCGCCGACGGACTCCAGTCCCTTGCTCATCACGAGGATCGCGTCGGGCGCGGCCTTCGCGAGCGCCTCGCTGGTGAGGGCGGTGAAGTCCTTCTCCAGGCCCGAGGCGGCTCCGGCGTCCACCGCCCCGGCCGCCTCGATCAGGGAGCCGGCGCCGGAGTCCGCGCCGCCGATGAGGTAGACGGAGGCCGAGCCGCGCAGGTACAGGAAGGCGACCCGGGGCCTGTCCCCGTCCGGAACGTCCTCGCGTACGGCGTCGATCCGCCGCTCGGAGCGCTGGGTCAGTTCCTTACCGGCCGCCGGTACGCCGAGCGCGTCGGCGACCGCGCGGATGCGGGTGCCCACGTCGTCCAGGCCCTTGGCGGCCTCGACGAACAGCACCGGGACGCCGGCGGCGCGGATCTGGTCCACGGCCTCCGCCGGCCCGGTGGTGGTCTCGGCGAGCACCAGGTCCGGCTTCAGGGACAGCACGCTCTCGGCGGAGACGTCGTGGCCCCGGGTGACCACGGGCAACTCCGCCGCCTGTTCGAAGGTGGCGGTGACGTCCCGGGCGACGACGCGGTCGCCGAGCCCGAGGGTGAAGACGATCTCGCTGAGGCTGCCGGAGAGGGGCACCACGCGCGCGGCCCGCTCCACCGTCACCCGCTCACCGTCGGCGGAGCGGACGGTGACCGGGAGCTTCGGCTCGGGTGTCCGCGCGAGCGGCTCGACCCGGTCGGCGACGGCCGCCCTCGTCGTGGCCCCGGAACCGCTCCCGGTGCCGGAGGCGGCCTCGGGGGAGCCTCCGCATCCGGACGCGGTGAGGCCGAGGGCGAGCACGGACAGCAGTGCTCCCGCCAGTCGGTTGCGCAAGCGTCGCACGTTCCGTCCGTCCTTTCCGTCGGCCGCCCGGGTCGGTCGGGTAGAGCTTAGGTTAGCCTTACCTTCGTTCGCTACCGGCCCCCCGATCCGGAGGACTTCGCATGCCCGCCCGTCTTCGCGCCCTGGTCACCGTGTTGTGCGCGGCGGTTCTCACGGCTCTGCTCCCCGCCGCCACCGCGCACGCAGAGAGCCGGACCGTGCAGGGCGGCCGGCTCGACTGGGGCATCAAGTCCTCGTTCCAGAGCTACGTCACCGGGCCCATCGCGAAGGGGAGTTACTCCCTGACCCAGGGCGCGGCCACCGTCGGCGGCGGCGCGTTCCGTTTCCACTCGGCGACCGGTTCCTACGACGGCGACACCGGCTCCTTCCGTGCCGCCTTCTCCGGCGGCGTGCGCTTCCTCGGGCACCGCACCGGCACGGGCGCCCACCAGCTCGACCTCACGATCAGCCGTCCCACCGTGAGCGTCTTGGGCTCCACCGGCACGCTCCACGTGGACGTCGTCAGCAGGGCGAAGGACACCGGGGCGGTCACGACGTCCCGTCAGGTGCCCTTCGCCTCCCTCTCGCTGGGCGGCATCGACATGAGGGGCGGCGGCGACACCGTCGCCCTGGACAACGTGCCCGCCACCCTCACCGCCCAGGGCGCCGCGTCCTTCGCCGGGTACTACACCGCCGGGACCGCGCTCGACCCGGTGAGCCTGTCGGCCGACGTACGGGCGGCGGCGCGGCAGCGGGAGCGGCCGTCCGGCGCGCCCACGACGCCCGCCGCGTCGCCGAAGCCCGAGAAGACCCCGGCCACCGCCGAGAAGGGCGCCGCCGAGAAGGGTGCCATCGAGGACGGCGCCGTCGACTGGGGTGTGCGCCGCACCTTCCGCGAGTACGTCACCGGCGACATCGCCGACGGCAAGTGGACCCTCACCGCCGGCGCCCAGGACGGCGGCGCCCTCTTCCGCTTCCCCGGCGGCGAGGGCACCTACGACGACGGGGGCCTCACCGCCGCCTTCGAGGGCGCGGTGCGTTTCACCGGCGCGCACGGCCTCGACCTGAGCCTCAGCGGCGTACGGGCCGTCGTGAAGGACGGCAGGGGCACGCTCTACGCCGACGTGAGGAGCCCCGGCCTGAACGGCGCGAAGGTGCCCCTGGTGACCTTCACCGCCGGGGAACTGAAGCCCGCCGACGGCCTGGTGACGGTGACCGAGGCCCCCGCCAGGCTCACCGCGCGCGGCGCCCGGGCCTTCGGCGGCATGTACCCGGCGGGCACCGAGATGGACCCGGTGTCCCTGGCCGTCGCCCTCACCGCCGACGCGAAGCTGCCCGCCCTGCCCGATCTCGGCAGCGCCCCGACGGCGAGCGCGAGCCCGCAACCCGAGCGCGCCGGAGAATCCCGGACCCCGGCCGCCGCCCCCGTCGCGAGCGCCGGCGACGACGACTTCCCCGCCCTGCCCGTCTTCCTCGCGGTCGGCGCCCTGCTGCCGGTGGCCGCGGCCCTCCTGGCCGTCGCCCTGCGCAGGCGCCGCGCCCGGCCCGCCGCGTCCCCCTCGGACGAGGGCTGAACCCACGACACCGGGCCGCCCACCCGCGGCCCCACCACTCAAGGAGAACCGAGCCATGCCCGTCAGACGACGCCGCTCCACCGCTCTCGCCGCCGCCGTGGCGACGGCCGCCGCGCTCGGCGCCACCGCCCTCGCCACCGTCGGCGCGGGCACCGCCTCGGCCGCCGAGGTCCCGCTCAAGGACTACGAGCTGACCTGGGGCATCAAGCAGTCCTACCGCACCTACGTCACCACCTTCGCCAAGGGCACCTTCACCCCCGCCGAGGGCGCGACGCAGGCCGCCGGCAACGGCGCGTTCACGTTCGTCGACGGCACGGGAGCCTACGACTCGGCCACGCACGTCACGAACCTCGCCTTCAAGGGCAGCCTGGCCGTCGAGTCCAAGGCGCACGGCTTCGTGCTCACGCTGTCGGACGTCAGGTTCGACAGCGCGGACGCCGCGATCACCGCCGACGTGACCCGGGACGGCACGACGGAGGACGACGTGCCGCTCGCCACGGTCACCGTCACCCGCGAGATGAAGGACATGGCGACCACGCTGACCGCCCGGGCCGCGGAGGTCTTCGGCAGCGCCGGCTACGAAGGCGCGGCGGGCGACCCCCTGACGCTGACGCGGAAGACGCCGACGGAGCCCAGCCCGACCCCCACCACCGGGGCCCCCACCACCCAGCCCTCCCCGACGGCGACGCGGACCCAGACCCAGGAACCGGAGCCGACGGCGACCGGGACGACCTCGTCCGCGCCGGACCCGACGGCGAGCACCAGCGCGTCCGCCACCGCCACCGCCTCCGCCTCCGCCACGGCCCCCGCCACCGACGCGCCCACCCAGGCCCCCGCCAAGGGCGCGATAGCGGACGGCACCCTCGGCTGGGGCGTGAAGGAGTCCTTCCGCGCCTACGTCGTCGGCCCCATCGCCAAGGGGCGGGTCACCGTCTCGGGCGGCGCCGCCCAGGCCGCCGGCAACGGCGCCTTCACCTTCAAGGACGCCACCGGCACCTACGACACGGACGCCGGCAAGCTCACCGCGTCCTTCCGGGGCGCCGTGAACTTCAAGGGCCACGAGACCGACGGCACCTACGGCCTCGACCTGACCCTGAGCAACCTCAAGGCCACCCTCGACGGCGGCACCGGCACGCTCACCGCCGACGTGAACAGCCTCGGCGAGGCGAAGAAGGGCGTGGTCCTGGCCGACCTCAAGGCCAAGTCGGCCGACCTGACCGCCCGCGACGACGTCATCACGGTCGACGACGTCGCCGCCACGCTCACCGGAGCCGGCGCGGAGATCTTCGGCAACTACCCGGCCGGTACGGCCCTGGACGCCGTGGACCTGTCGGTGGCGCTGAGCGACGACGCCCAGCTGCCGGGCGGCGGCACGGGCTCCGCCGGCGGCTCGGGCACGGCGGGCGGCACCGGCGGCACGGGCACGACCGGCGGCACCGGTTCCACGACCGGCGGCACGGGCTCCACCATCGGCGGCACCGGCACCACCACGGGCGGGGTGACCGGTGGCGGCAGCCTCGCCTCCACCGGCACCGACCTCCCCGGCCCGGCCCTGGGCGCGGCGGCCGGCGCGGCGGTGGCGATCGGCGCGGGCGCGGTGTTCGCCGCCCGCAAGCGGCGCACGCAGCGGTAGGCGTTCGAGGGGCAGGAGTACTCCCCTTGTCGCGAGCCGGGGCGGCCCGCCATCGAGCGGCCGCCCCGGCCCACCCGCCCGCGATGCTTGAATGCCCGGGTGACTGACTACGACGTACTGCGCGTCTTCTGCGCGCCGAACGGCGGATACGGCAACGAACTCGGCGTCGTCCGGGACGGCTCCGTGCTGCCGGACCGGGCCGGGCGGCAGGAGCTGGCCGCGAAACTCGGCTTCAGCGAGACCGTGTTCGTCGACGACCCCGAGCGCGGCGTCGTGGACATCTACACGCCGACGCTGCGGCTGCCGTTCGCCGGCCACCCCTGCGTCGGCGCGGCCTGGCTGCTGGACGTGCCCGAACTCGTCACACCGGCCGGCGTGGTGGGCGCCCGGCTGGACGGCGAGTTCAGCTGGATCGAGGCCCGCCCCGAGTGGGCCCCGCCGCGCACCCTGCGCCAGTACGCCACCGTCGCCGAGGTCGACGACCTGCCGGTGCCGCCCAAGGGCGAGTGGGTCTACGCCTGGGCGTGGGAGGACGGGCCGGCGGGGCGGGTGCGGGCCCGCGCCTTTCCCGGCCGCGACGACGGCATCGACGAGGACGAGGCGACGGGGGCGGCGGCGCTGCTGCTCACCGAGCGGCTGGGCCGGGCCCTCAACATCACGCAGGGGGCGGGCTCGCAGATCCTGACGGCCCCGCAGCCCGACGGGTGGGTGGAGATCGGCGGACGGGTGCACCTGGAGCGGTGACGGGCGCCGCCGTACGGGTGGAACCGCGTGTGCCCGCGAGCGCGAGGGGTTACCTCTGGCCTGACCGTTCCCGCACGCGAGAGGAAATCCATGCGCATCCGCTCCGCCCTCGCCACCGTCCTGCTGGCCGCCGCCATGACCGCCGGCGCCGCCGCTACGGCCACCGCCGTCGACGGCCCGCTCCACGGTGACAAGGACGCCACCTGCAGCCCGTACTTCGGCGCCATCACCACGGACAGCACCGGCGACCTGTACTACGGCGGCATCAACTGCCGCAGCGACGACTACGACATCGACAACTGAGCGGGCGGGCCGTCCGCTCCCGGTCCCCCTCGGCCCAGGCGGCCGAGGGGGACCGGTCCGTCCGGGGGGAAGGGGGGTGTACCCCGGTGCTCTCCGGAATGACGGCCCGTCAGGCGGAGAGGGGGAACTCCTCGCCCAGGGCCCGGAAGACCGCCGTGTTCAGGGCGAAGGCCCGCTTGCACTCGGCGACCACCCGCTGCTTGTCCAGGTCGTCCGCGCGGATGCCGTCCAGCAGTTCGCGGTACTCCCGCTTGAACGCGGCCGGGTTGGCGATCTCCTCGAAGACGTAGAACCGGACTCCGTCGCCCTTCTTGGCGAAACCCCACGTCCGCTCGGCCCGGTCGCGGATGATCTGGCCGCCGGACAGGTCGCCGAGGTAGCGGGTGTAGTGGTGGGCGACGTAGCCGCCCGGCCAGGTCTCGGCGCACTCGCGCACCCGGTCCGCGTAGGCCCGGGTGGCCGGCAGGGCGGACAGGGACTCCCGCCAGCCGGCGCCCCGCAGATGCCCCAGGTCCCGCTCCAGCGCGCCCAGCCGGAACAGCTCCGGCCGCACGAACGGCCCGGCCACCGGGTCCGACGCCAGCCGGCCGGCCGCGGTCTCCAGCGCCTCGTACACGAACCACAGCTGCTCGGTGTAGCGCGCGTACGCGTCGACGCCGAGCCGGCCGCCCAGCAGGTCGCTCATGAACGTCGAGGTCTCCGCCTCCATGTGCTGCTCGTGGGAGGCGGTGCGGATCAGCGTCGAGAAGGAGTCCATACGACCGATCTTCTGTGGTTAGGCTTACCTAAGTCAATAGCTTGCCGACGGTCTGTCGGCAAAAGCGTACCCGGACGCGCGACGGCCCGCCCTCCGAGGAGAGCGGGCCGTGCGGGAACGCGATGCGGGGGGAGGGGGCTACGGAAGCGTCAGGATCTCGGCCCCGGTGTCCGTCACCACCAGCGTGTGCTCGAACTGGGCCGTCCGCCTGCGGTCCTTCGTCACGACCGTCCAGCCGTCGTCCCACATGTCGTACTCGTGGGTCCCGAGCGTCAGCATCGGCTCGATCGTGAAGGTCATCCCGGGCTGCATGACGGTCGTGGCGTGCGGGCTGTCGTAGTGCGGGACGATCAGCCCGGAGTGGAACGAGCTGTTGATGCCGTGACCGGTGAAGTCCCGCACCACCCCGTAACCGAACCGCTTGGCGTACGACTCGATGACCCGGCCGATGATGTTGATCTGCCGGCCCGGCCTGACCGCCTTGATCGCGCGGGCCAGGGACTCCCGGGTCCGCTCGACCAGCAGCCGGCTCTCCTCGTCCACGTCGCCGACCAGGTAGGTCGCGTTGTTGTCGCCGTGCACGCCGCCGATGTAGGCGGTGACGTCGAGGTTGACGATGTCGCCGTCGCGCAGCACCGTCGAGTCCGGGATGCCGTGGCAGATGACCTCGTTGACCGAGCTGCACAGGGACTTGGGGAAACCGCGGTAGCCGAGCGTCGAGGGGTAGGCCCCGTGGTCGCACATGTACGCGTGCGCCACCCGGTCCAGCTCGTCCGTCGTCACGCCGGGCGCGATGAGCTTCGCGGCCTCCTCCATGGCCCGCGCCGCGATCCGGCCCGCCACGCGCATCGCCTCGATCGTCTCGGGCGTCTGCACCTCCGGTCCGGTGTACGGCGTCGGCGCGGGCTTGCCGACGTACTCGGGCCGCCGGATGTTTCCGGGCACGGAACGGGTGGGAGACAGCTCCCCAGGTACGAGCAGCGACTGGCCAGAAGACATGACAGCGAGTCTAACCAGCGGGCATACGAGACCATGTCCCTGGCGAAAGGAGCCGGTCATGGCCCTGTTCAAGAAGCGCACGGTCGGAAAACCGGGCGAGTGGTACTACTGCCTGGAGCACCAGAAGGTGGAGGAGGGCCCGGACTGCCCCGGAAAGGACCGCTTCGGACCGTACGCCTCCCGCACGGAGGCCGAGCGCGCGATGCAGACCGCCCGCGAGCGCAACCTCGAGTGGGAGAACGACCCGAAGTGGCACGACGCCTCCTCCCCGGGGCGCGCGGACGACGACTGACCACCCGCTCGCGGCGCCGGCCCGCGGGACCTCACCAGCGCGACGGCGGCGGGGCCGTCAGGTGGTCGGCCAGGCGGGACAGGCGGTCGCGGAAGCGGCGGCGGCCCCGGGGCGGCGGTACCGCGTTCTCCCCGGCCGCCGCGCTGACCAGGTGCTGCACCGTGTCCAGGTCCAGCTCCGCGCCGTCCGGCACGGTCAGCGCCTCGTGCGCCATCGCCGTCAGCTCGCGCTCGCCCGAGCCCAGCGCCAGCACGGTCGCACCGGCCCGGCGGGCGTCGTGCACCCGTTCCAGGAGCGGGGCGCCGGGATCGTCCGGCGTCACCACGAGCAGCGTCTCCCCGCGCCGGGCCGCCGCCAGCCGCCCGAGCCCGACCGCCAGGTGCGCCGGGTCCGACGGGCGCGCGTCGTGCCGGACGAGCGTGGGCGCCAGCTCCGGCGTGCCCGACCAGGCGGCCTCGTCCACCAGGTGCGCCGCCAGGTGCCAGGGCTCGTACGCGGCGGTGCCCACCAGCAGCAGCCCGCCCCCGTGCGGCACCACCGAGCCCCGGAGCGCCCCCGCGAACCTCCGGGTGGCCCCCAGCCACTCGGTCCCGGCGAGCACTTCCCGCAGCAGCGCGACCCGTACGGCGTCCATGCGCCCGCATCCTGCCGCAACCCCGGCGGCCCGGCCCGGCGTTCGGCCCGGATTCGCCCGACCCGGTCACGCCCCAGGGCGGCGCGGCGCCGGGCGGGACCTCGCCCCGCCCGGCGGCCGGGACGGACGTAGGGTCGGCCCATGACCTCTACCGACAGTGCTGCACAGAAGGCCCCCGCCAAGGACCCCTGGGACCTGCCCGACGTCTCCGGGCTGGTCGTCGGCGTACTCGGCGGCACCGGCCCCCAGGGCAAGGGCCTCGCCCACCGCCTCGCCAAGGCCGGCCAGAAGGTGATCGTCGGCTCGCGCGCCGCCGAGCGCGCCCGGGCCGCCGCCGAGGAGATCGGACACGGCGTCGAGGGCGCCGACAACGCCGAGACCGCCCGCCGCAGCGACCTCGTGATCGTCGCCGTGCCCTGGGACGGCCACGGCAAGACCCTCGAATCCCTGCGCGAGGAGCTGGCCGGCAAGCTCGTCGTCGACTGCGTCAACCCGCTCGGCTTCGACAAGAAGGGCGCCTACGCGCTCAAGCCCGAGGAGGGCAGCGCCGCCGAGCAGGCCGCCGCCCTGCTGCCGGACAGCCGGGTCACCGCCGCCTTCCACCACCTCTCCGCGGTCCTCCTCCAGGACCCGGAGATCGAGGAGATCGACACCGACGTCATGGTGCTCGGCGAGGAGCGGGCCGACGTGGAGATCGTGCAGGCCCTCGCCGGCCGCATCCCCGGCATGCGCGGCGTCTTCGCCGGCCGGCTCCGCAACGCCCACCAGGTCGAGTCGCTGGTCGCCAACCTGATCTCCGTCAACCGCCGCTACAAGGCACACGCCGGGCTCCGCGTCACGGACGTATGAGGCGATGGGGGACACTGGTGGGTGTCAGCAGCACCGCACCACGACACCCGCCGTGTCCCCGACAGGAGCCCGCACCATGCCCCGCCTCGCCCTCTACGCCCTGGTCGTCTGCGTCCTCGCCGTGGCCGCCGCCGTCGTCTCCTTCGTGCAGGGCAGCGTGGTGATCGGCGTCGTGTGGGTGCTGCTGTCGGGGCTGTCGTCCAACATGTGCTGGTACTACGTGAAGCGCGGCCGGGATGCCCGCCGCTCCCCGTCCGCCACCGGCTGAGCGGCCTCGTCAGCCGACGGTGCACAGCTCGTCGGTCTGCCAGAAGCGGTACAGCTCGAAGCCGCAGTACGTGTCAATCTCGCCGATCCCCAGGCCGCGCAGCACCGCGTCGACCGCGTCGAAGAACACGCCGTTGACCGCCGGGATCCACAGCAGCGCGAACACGATCAGCAGCCCGAACGGCGCCAGCGGCTCCACCTGCCGCCGCACGTTGTACGACAGCCACGGCTCGATCACCCCGTAGCCGTCCAGACCCGGCACCGGCAGGAAGTTCAGGATCGCGGCCGTCACCTGGAGCAGCGCCAGGAAGGCCAGCGCGATCCGGAAGTCGCGCGGCACGCCGTCCAGCGCGTCCAGCCAGAACGGGGCCGTGCACACCACGGCGAACAGGACGTTCGTCAGCGGGCCCGCCGCCGAGATCAGGCTGTGCCGCCACCGCCCCCGGATCCGCCCGCGCTCGATGAACACCGCGCCGCCCGGCAGACCGATCCCGCCCATGATCACGAAGACCACGGGGAGGACGATGCTGAGGAGGGCGTGCGTGTACTTCAGCGGGTTCAGCGTCAGGTAGCCCTTCGCGCCGACCGAGATGTCGCCGCCGTGCAGCGCGGTGCGCGCGTGCGCGTACTCGTGCAGGCACAGCGACACGACCCACGCGCCCGTCACGAACAGGAACACGGCCAGCCCGGGCTGCTCGGCGAACCCGGTCCAGGTGGCCCAACCCGTGACCGCGGTGACGGCGAGGATCCCGAGGAACACGGGACTGATCCGCCGGTCGCTGGGGCGGGCGGTGGCGGTGGTCATGGAACTCCCTGGACTGTTCGGTGGGGGACGGGACCCGCGAGGAGTGCCCGACGGTACCGGGCGCACCGGGAGAACGTCTCGCGGCCGCCGCGAGGTTCCGGCCGGGGGACGCGTCCGGCACGGCCGGCACGGCGGCTCACCGGCGCGCCGGTAAACCCCGTGCCCGGCTCCGACGGCAGCAGGGACAATGGACCCCGTGCGCTATCGCATCCTCGGCACCACACAGGTACTCCGCCCCGACGGCACGGTCGTCCCGGTCGGCGGGGCGCGGCTGCGTGCGCTGGTGACCGTGCTCGCCCTGAGGCCCGGCCGCACGGTGCCCGCGGGCCTGCTGGTGGAGGAGGTGTGGAGCGGCGATCCGCCCGCCGACGCGCCGGGCGCGCTGCAGGCGCTGGTCGGGCGGCTGCGCCGGGCGATCGGCGCGGACGCGGTCGCCTCGGCCGACGGCGGCTACCGGCTCAGCGCCGCCCCCGACGACATCGACCTGCACCGGTTCGACCGGCTGGCCGGCGAGGGCAGCCGCGCGCTCGCCGACGGCGACCCCGCCAAGGCGGCCGACGTGCTCGACGACGCCCTCACCCTGTGGCGCGACCCCGCCCTCGCCGACCTGCCCGACCGCGGCGCCGAGGCGGCCCGCTGGGAGACCCGGCACCTGGACGCCCTGCGGGCCCGTCACACCGCCGCCCTCGACCTGGGGCAGGCCGAGCGCTCCCTGCCCGAGCTGACCGCGCTGTGCGACGGCCACCCCCTGGACGAGCCCCTCCAGGCCCTGCGGCTGCGCGCCCTGCGCGACACCGGCCGTACGGCCGAGGCGCTGGCCGCCTACGACGCCGTACGCCGACTGCTCGCGGACCGGCTGGGTGCCGACCCGGGGGCGGAACTGCGGGCGCTGCACGAGCAGTTGCTCAACCCTGGGAGCCCCGGGAGCCCCGGGAGCCCCGGGAGCCCTGGGAGCCCCGTAAGCCCGACGTTGCCCGCAGGGCCTACGACGCCCGCACGGCCCGCGACCTCCGCCGACCCGGCCGTCTCCCGCCCCCGGGGCAACCTCCGGGCCAGGCTCACCTCCTTCGTGGGCCGGGACGCCGACCTGGAGGCCGTGCGCGCCGACCTGGAGACCTCGCGTCTGGTCACCCTCCTCGGACCCGGCGGCGCCGGCAAGACCCGGCTGTCCCAGGAGGCCGCCGAGGGCGTCGGGGACACGGCACGGGACGGGGTCTGGCTGGCCGAACTCGCCCCCGTCGACGACCCCGGTGACGTACCGGAGGCCGTACTGACCGCCCTGGGCGCCCGCGAGACCGTGCTGTACGGCGCCGGCGCCGAGGAGATGCGGGCCGTCACCGCCTCCGACCGGCGGGCCACCGCCGTCGAGCGCCTCGTCGAGCACTGCGGCCGGCGCCGCATGCTGATCGTCCTGGACAACTGCGAGCACGTCGTCGAGGCCGCCGCCCGCCTCACCGAGGAACTGCTCGCCCGCTGCCCGGGCCTGACCGTCCTCGCCACCAGCCGCGAACCCCTCGGGGTGCCCGGGGAGTCGCTGCGCCCGGTCGAGCCGCTGCCCGAGCCGGCCGCGCTCAGGCTGCTCGCCGACCGGGGCGCCGCCGCCCGCCCCGGCTTCCGCCCCGACGCCGACGAGGAGACCGCCGCGGCCTGCGCCGAGATCTGCCGCCGCCTCGACGGCCTGCCGCTCGCCATCGAACTCGCGGCGGCCCGGCTGCGGATGCTGACCCCGCGCCAGATCGCCGACCGCCTCGACGACCGCTTCCGCCTGCTCACCTCCGGCAGCCGCACCGTCCTGCCCCGACAGCAGACCCTGCGCGCGGTCGTCGACTGGTCCTGGGACCTGCTCGACGAGGAGGAGCGGGACGTGCTGCGGCGCCTGTCCGTCTTCGCGGGCGGCTGCGACCTCGCCGCCGCCGAGGCCGTGTGCGGCCCCGCCGCCCTGGACGCCCTCGGCTCCCTCGTCGACAAGTCCCTGGTCGTGGCCGCGCCGACCGGGAGCGACGGCATGCGCTACCGGCTCCTGGAGACCGTCGCCGAGTACGCCGCAGAGCGCCTCGACGAGGCCGGCGGCCGGGCCGGCGCCGAACGCGCGCACCTGACGTACTACCGCGAACTCGCCCGGACCACCGACCCGCTGCTGCGCGGCCCGCGGCAGCTGCCCGCCATCGAACGGCTGGAGCGCGAGTACGAGAACCTGCGCACCGCCCTGCGCCACGCCATCGCGGAGCGCGACGAGCAGGAGGCGCTGAGCCTGTCGCTGTCGCTGGTCTGGTACTGGCAGATGCGCGACCTGCGCGTGGAGGCCCGGAACTGGTTCAGCGAGGTCATGGCCCTCGGCCCGGACCCGTTCACCGAGCCGGTCCGGCGCGCCGAGCCGGTGTGGCAGCCGTGCACGGCCACCCCGCCCCCGATGACCGGCGAGGTGCTCGCCGAGGCCCGGCGCGGCGTCCACCTCGCCCACCTCGCCTGCATGGACACCGAGCTGGACGCCTGGCAGACGCCGGACGCCCAGCGGAAACTGCGCGTCATCGCCGCGGCCTACGAACCCGGCATGCCCCAGACCTGCGCCCCGCCGGGCCTGTTCTGGTTCTTCGCCGTGATGCTCTCCGGCGACGTCGACCGGCTGCACGAGATCATGAACGCCGCCGTGCGCACCTGCCGCGAGACCCCTGGATACGAGTGGCAGCTGGCCGGCAGCCTCCAGATGCGCGCCAACCTCCTCGCCAACCGCACCGACTGGGCGGGCGACGCGGCCCGCGACGCCGACGAGGCGCTGGAGATCTACCGCCGCCTCGGCGACGCCTGGGGCACCACCGAGGCCCTGGCCGCCCGCGCCGAGGCCCAGGAACGCAAGGGGGAGTACGGGCCCGCCGCCGCCTCCTACGAGGCCGCCGCCGAACACGCCGAACGGCTCGGCGCGCACGCCCAGGTCGACATCCTCCACGCCCGGCTCGGCAGCGTGCTGCTGGAGTCGGGCGACGCCGAGCGGGGTGAGCCCCTCCTGCGCGCGGTGGTCGCCCGCAACGCGGGTGCGGGACACAACGCCGCGATGCCGGCCGCCCGGCTCTACCTCGCCGGCTGGTTCGGCATGACCGGGCGGACCGCCGAGGGCCGGGAGCAGCTGCGGGCGCTGCGCGAGGAGTTCTCCATCTCCCACTTCGTCGTCTTCGACGCCTTCATCCTCGCCGCCGAGGGGTGGTTCGCCGCGCTGGAGGACCGGCACGAGGACTGCCTGGCCAAGGTCCGCCAGGCGCTGGAGAAGGCCGGCGATCCGCTGTCCGCGGCCATCGCCCCGCACATGCGCTCCTCGTACCTGACCATCGGCGCGATGGCGCTGGCCCGCGTGGACGGCGGGCGGCGGGCCGCGGACGCCGCCCGCTGCCTCGGCGCCGCCGACGCGCTGCTGCCGCCGGGACACGTCTCGATGGGCCTGGAACGCGACGCGCGGGACCGGGCCGCCGAGCGGGTCCGTGAGGCCCTCGCCGGCGAGGAGTACGAGGCCGCGTACGCGGAGGGCGCCGGCCTCACCGTGGAGGAGGCCGTCGCCCTCGTGTGACCCGCCCGCACCCGGTGCGTCAGGTCTTGGTCCGGAACTTGTGGATGGCGACCGGCGCCATCACCGCCGTGATCGCCACCGACCAGCCGAGCGTCACCCACAGGTCGTGCGCGACCGGGCCGCCCACCATCAGTCCGCGCGCCGCGTCGGCGAGCGTGGACAGCGGGTTGTAGTCGGTGAAGGCCTGGAGCCAGCCCGGCATCGACTGGGTCGGCGCGAAGATCGACGAGCCGAACTGGAGCGGGAACAGCACCAGGAAGCCCATCGCCTGCACGGACTGGGCGTTCTTCAGGACCACGCCCAGCGTGATGAACACCCACATGATCGACGAGGCGAACACCGCCGACAGGCCCACGGCCGCGAACAGTCCGGGCCAGCGCTCGATGTCGAAGCCGACCAGGACGGCGACGACCATCAGCACCGTCGTGGCGAACAGCATCCGCAGCATCTCCACCGCGATCTTCGCGAAGAGCACGGAGCCGCGTCCGATGGGCAGCGACCGGAAGCGGTCCATGACACCGGAGTTGAAGTCCTGGCTGAACCCGGTGCCGACGCCCTGGGACAGCGTCATGCTCATCATCGCGATCATGCCCGGGATGACGTACTGCACGTAGCCGTCCTGGCCGCCGCCCAGGGCCTGCCCGATCGAACCGCCGAAGACGTACACGAACAGCAGGGTGAAGACGACCGGCATCAGCAGGGCGTCGAACATCGACTCCGGGTCCTGCCGGATCCACAGCAGGTTGCGGCGGACCAGGGCGCCGGTGTGCCGCACGTGCCCGCGCAGCGAGATCCGGGCGTCGTCGGCGGGCGCGGACGGGGGAGCGGGGGTCATGGTGGCGGCGCTCATACGGCGACCTCCTCGCGGGCGTCGGTGGGCGCGGGGTCCTGCGGGGCACTGGCGCGGTGGCCGGTGAGGGACAGGAAGACCTCGTCCAGGCTGGGCAGTTCGGTGGTGACGGCGGAGAGGGTGACGCCCCGCGCGGTGACCGCGCCGACCACGGCGGTCAGCTGCTCGTCGCTGAGGATCGGCACCAGCACGGCACCGCGCTCGGCGTCCACGGTGGTGCTCGCGAGCCCGGTGAGGCCCAGCTCGTCCAGGTGGGACGCGAGCGGGCGCAGCTGGAGCGGGTCGGCCGGGCGGATCCGCAGGGTGCGCCCGCCGACCTTGGCCTTCAGCTCCTCGATGCCGCCCTTCGCGATGACCTTGCCGCGGTCCACGACGGTCAGCTCCGAGGCGAGCTGCTCGGCCTCCTCCATGTACTGGGTGGTGAGCAGCACGGTGACGCCGTCGCCGACCATGCGCTTGACCTCGTCCCACACCTCGTTGCGGGTGCGCGGGTCCAGGCCGGTGGTGGGCTCGTCCAGGTACAGCACGGCCGGGTGCCCGATCATGGAGGCGGCCAGGTCGAGACGGCGCCGCATGCCGCCCGAGTACGTGCGCGCGGGCCGCTTGGCGGCCTCGGTGAGCGAGAACCGCTCCAGCAGCTCGTCGGCCCGGGCGCGGGCGTCCTTGCGGGACAGGTCGAGCAGTCGGCCGATCATGTAGAGGTTCTCCCAGCCGGGGAGCTTCTCGTCCACGGACGCGTACTGCCCGGTGAGCCCTATCACCCGCCGCAGCTGCCGCGGCTGGCGTACGACGTCGTAGCCGGCGACGTGCGCCCGGCCGGAGTCGGGCGTGATGAGGGTGGACAGGATGCGCACGAGGGTGGTCTTGCCGGCGCCGTTCGGTCCGAGCACACCCATGACGGTGCCCTCGCGCACGTCCAGGTCGACGCCGTCCAGTGCCTTGGTCTCGCCGTAGTGCTTGACCAGCCCCCGTACGGTGACCGCGCTCCCGGCGGCCGTGGGGTTGCTGTCGATTCGCTTCATGCCGACGACGTTGTCAGCCCCCGCCGACAAACCGCCGACATCCCGCCGACAGCCGCCCGGCCCCGCCGACGCCCCGCCGACGCCCCGCCCATGTCCCGCCGACGTTCCGCCGGAAGGACGCCCGGCACGCACCGGGCCGGCCGGGAAACCACCGGCCCCGCCGACGGGGGAAGATCGGCGGGGCCGGTGTCGTACCGCGATGGCTCAGTGGACGGAGTGCTCCTCCTGCGGGAACGTTCCGCCGACGACGTCCTCGGCGAACGCCTTGGCCGCGCCGCCGATGACCTGGCGCAGGTCGGCGTACTGCTTGACGAACTTCGGCACCCGGCCGCCGGTCAGCCCGAGCATGTCGGTCCACACCAGCACCTGGGCGTCCGTGTCCGGACCGGCGCCGATGCCGACGGTCGGGATGTGCAGCGTCCGCGTCACCTCGGCGGCCAGCTCGGCCGGCACCAGCTCCAGGACGACCGCGAAGGCGCCCGCGTCCTGCACCGACTTGGCGTCGCGCAGCAGCTGCTGGGCCGCCTCCTCGCCGCGGCCCTGCACGCGGTAGCCCATGGCGTTGACGGACTGCGGGGTGAGGCCGATGTGCGCCATCACGGGGATGCCGGACTCGACGAGCAGCCGGATCTGCTCGTGCGACCGCTCACCGCCCTCCAGCTTCACGGCCCCCACCCCGGCCTCCTTCACCAGCCGGGTCGCCGAGCGCAGCGCCTGCACCGGGCCCTCCTGGTAGGAGCCGAAGGGGAGGTCGCCCACGATCAGGGCGCGGGAGGTGCCGCGTACGACGGCCGCGGACAGCATGGTCATCTCGTCGAGGGTGACCGGCACGGTGGTGTCGTAGCCGAGGTGGCAGTTGCCCGCGGAGTCGCCGACGAGCATGACCGGGATGCCGGCCTCGTCGAACACGGACGCGGTCATCGCGTCGTACGCGGTCAGCATGGGCCACTTCTCGCCGCGCTCCTTGGCGGCGGCGATGTCCCGGACGGTGATACGACGGTTGATCTTGCCCCCGTACAGCGCCTTGCCCGCGTCTGCGGGGCGGCCCTGAGGCGTCGGGGCAGCCGAAAGCTGCGTCATGGCAACGGCTCCTTCATGTCATCTCGAGGCGCCCTGACGGCGTCCCCGGATCCCTTCCATGGTGGCACCTCGTCCTCGTGCGCGGCTAGGGGGTGTCGTTTCGATCGGGCCGGCTCCGGGCCCCAGGGGTCGAATGTGCCCGTTCTGTCACAGAGCCCCCTCTTGTCGGCGCTGTTCGGAACTCCGGACGCGGCTTCGCTCGTCCTCGTGCCCGTACGGCCGTCGAGGGACGGCGGGATCGGAGCCGATCATCCCCTAGGGTGCTGAGTCACGGGGGGCGACGGTGTGTACGGCAGGGCAGTGAGGCGACGGTATGGCGCAGCAGGCGTACGTGACGGAGACGGACAGCGGCGGCTCGGGGCCCGAGCGTCGGACAGCCCGGCTTCGGCGCCTGTTCGGCCGGGCGACCGCCGGGTGGCGGGGCGACCGGCGGATCTGGCGCCGGGGCCTGGTCACGGCCGCGGTGGCCGTCGTGCTGGCCGTCGTCATGGCGGCCCACTCGCACATCCCCAACGCGATCGGCAACCTCGGCAGCCTCACGGAGACGTTCCTGCCGTGGTTCGGGCTGCTGGTCCCGGTGCTCCTGGTGATCGCGCTCGTCCGCAGGTCGGCGACGGCGCTGATCGCGCTGCTGCTGCCGGTGTCCGTGTGGTTCAACCTCTTCGGCGGCCTGCTCTTCGACAAGACCGGCACCGGCGGTGACCTCACCGTGGCCACGCACAACGTCAACGCCGACAACGCCGACCCGGCCGGCACCGCGCGCGCCGTGGCCGCCGCCGGCGCGGACGTGATGGCCCTGGAGGAGCTGAAGGCGTCGGCGGTACCGACGTATGAGAAGGCGCTGGCCTCGAAGTACCCGCACCACGCGGTCGTCGGCACCGTCGGCCTGTGGAGCAAGTACCCGGTGAGCGAGGTGCGGGCCGTCGACATCCGGCTGGGCTGGAAGCGCGCGATGCGCGCCACCGTCGCCACCCCGTCCGGACCGGTCGCGGTGTACGTCGCCCACCTGCCCTCCGTACGGGTGAAGCTGGAGGCCGGATTCACCGCCCGGCAGCGGGACAAGAGCGCCGAGGCCCTCGGCGAGGCCATCGCCGACGAGAAGCTGCCCCGCAAGATCCTGCTCGGCGACCTCAACGGAACCATGAACGACCGCGCGCTCACCGCGATCACCTCCCAGATGCGCTCCCCGCAGGGCGCGGTGGGCGACGGCTTCGGCTTCAGCTGGCCGGCGTCCTTCCCGATGGCCCGCATCGACCAGATCCTGGTCTCCGGCGTCGAACCGACGACGAGCTGGACCCTCCCGGCGACCGGCAGCGACCACCTCCCGATCGCCGCGCGTGTGAGGGTCGACACAACGGCCTCGTGAAATCCCCTGGTCAGCCCCGTATGGGCGGCTTCCGGCAACCCGCCCGTCACCTGACGGAATACTCGCCCTGAGAGACTTTGTTCCGTACGGGAACATAGCGAACGGTCCCCGTACGCACACCTCCGCTCTCGAAAGGCGAGACCCTTCATGCCCCTGGCCCTGCTCGCCCTTGCCGTGGGCGCCTTCGGCATCGGTACCACCGAGTTCGTGATGATGGGCCTGCTGCCCGACGTCGCGGACGACCTGGACATCTCGATCCCCAGCGCCGGCCACCTGGTCTCGGCCTACGCCCTCGGCGTCGTCGTCGGCGCCCCGCTGCTCGCCGCGGCGACGGCACGGATGTCCCGCCGCACGGTCCTCATCGCCCTGATGGCGCTCTTCGTGGCCGGCAACGCGCTGTCCGCGTTCGCCCCCGGCGAGGTCTCCCTCCTCGCCGCCCGCTTCGTCAGCGGCCTGCCGCACGGCGCCTTCTTCGGCGTCGGCGCGGTGGTCGCCACCGGCATGGTCGCGCCGGAACGCAAGGCCCGCTCCGTCTCCCTGATGTTCCTGGGCCTCACCGTCGCCAACATCGTCGGCGTCCCCGCCGCCACCGCCATGGGCCAGCAGCTCGGCTGGCGGGCGACCTTCCTCGGCGTGAGCGCGATCGGCGTCGCGGCGATAGCGGCGCTGGCCGCGCTGATCCCCCGCGACCACGCCCCCGCCCCCGCCGCCGGCCTGCGCGGCGAACTGGCCGCCCTGCGCTCCGTCCCCGTCTGGCTGGCCCTCGGCACGACCGTCGCGGGCTTCGGCGCGCTCTTCTCCGCGTACAGCTACATCACCCCGATGCTCACGGACTCCGCCGGCTTCGCCGAGGCCGGCGTGACGCTGCTGCTCGCCCTCTTCGGCGTCGGCGCCACCGCGGGCAACCTGCTGGGCGGGCGGCTGGCCGACCACTCCCTGCGCGGCACCCTCTTCGGCGGCCTCGCCTCGCTGGTCGTCGTCCTCGCCCTCTTCCCGCTCCTCATGCGCACGGAGGTCAGCGCGGCCCTCGCCGTGGCCCTGCTCGGCATGGCCGCCTTCATCACCGGCTCGCCCCTCCAGCTGATGGTCATGGAGAAGGCCGCCGCGGCCCCGTCCCTGGCCTCCTCGGCCAACCAGGCCGCCTTCAACCTCGCCAACGCCGGCGGCGCCTGGATCGGCGGCCTCGCCCTCGCGGCGGGCTTCGGCGCCACGTCCCCGGCGACGGCGGGCGCGGGGCTGGCGGTACTCGGCCTGGGCGTCGCGGGCGCGGCATGGGCGGTGGACCGCCGCCGGGTCGCCGCCGCCGGGGCCGGCCGCGAGCGCGTGGTCGCGGGGCATGTGCCGGAGGCGGCGGAGGCGGTACGCCGCTGACACCGCCCGTCTCACCGCGCGGGCGCCGTCACCGCCGTCAGAGGTCGTCGGGGAGGATCCGGAAGCACGTGTACCGCCCGCCCAGCGGCCGTACGGCCCGGAAGTCGCGCAGGTCCCTCGTCAGCACGGCATCCGTGTCGTACTCGGCGGCGAGGGCCACATTGACCGCGTCCACCAGATCCAGATCGAGTGACGCGTACCGTGCTCGTACCGCCAAGGCCGCGTCCAGGATCTCGGGCGTGGACGGCGCGAGGACGAGCCGCATCTGCCGTATCCGCGTGGTCAGGGAACGCAGGATGGCGTCCGCGACCGGGCGCCCGGCCCGGCTGGTCGCCACCTGATGCACCTCGGTGAGCGCGAGCGGGGTGGCGACGAGGAAACCGCACGCGTCGGCGGCCTTCCTGGCCGCGTGGTGGTCCGGATCGGAGCGGTTGAAGAGGGTGAGGAGGCCGGAGGTGTCGGCCACGGCGATCACGCGGCGCGGCCCCGGTTCCGCCGCTCGCGCTCCGCGTGCCCTTCCGTGACCGCGGTCCGGATCTCGTCCTGTTCCACGGGGCCGCCGAGATCGAAGGTCTCCTCGTCGGAGACGAACGGTTCGTCCCAGGCCCGGTGTGCCAGTGCGATGCGGTGGATGCCCTCGCGGATTATCTCCGCCTCCGCGACGCCGAGGCGGGCGGCGGCCTCCTTGATGAGCGCGAGGTCGGTGTCTTCGGCGTAGACGTTGGTGCGCTTCAGAACCATAGCTTGATGGTACAGCTCGTGTACCAAGAGGTCCTTGGCAATGCCGCCTCTATCCCTCCCTCGGTGTCGCCTGGAAGGAACGGCACCCCTCCTCGCCGCTCGACCGTCACCCGTAGGCGTACGCGCAACCGCATTCCGGCCCCCGGGCGTAGTCCTGGGCCCTACGGTGTCGCCCGTCGCGATACGACGCGTACGAGGAGGGGTGCGGATGTCGGTGGGCGGAGAGGCGGACGAGCCGGGGTGGGAGGTCGACCCGGACGACGAGTGGGGCGTGGCCGTCATCACCACCGTGGGTCGCCAGCTGAAGCTGCGGCGCGAGGCGGTGGGGATGCGGGCGGCCGAGTTCGGGGTGGCGGTCGGGTACGGGGAGGACCTGGTCTACAAGGTCGAGGGCGGGAAGCGGATTCCTCGCCGGGAGTACCTGGAGAAGGCGGACCAGGTACTGCATGCGGGCGGACTCATCGCCGCCGCCTGGGAGGACGTCAAGAAGGTCCGGTACCCCAAGCAGGTACGGGACTTGGCGAAGCTGGAGGCGCGAGCCGTCGAGTCGCTCTCGTACGGCAGCTACAGCCTGCACGGGCTGCTCCAGACCGAGGAGTACGCGCGCGCACTCCTCGGCAGGCGACGGCCCGCCCTCACCGAGGACGAGGTGGAGAACGCCGTCGCCGCGCGCATGGGCCGCAGGACGATGCTCGAACGGGTCCCGGCCCCTGAACTCAGCTTCGTCCAGGAAGAGGCCACCCTCAGGCGTCCCGTGGGGGGCGTGATGGTTCTGCGGCGGCAGCTCGAGCACCTGTTGGACGTCGGGCGCTTGCGGCACGTGGAGATCCAGGTGATGCCGACGTCTCGCGGGGACCATCCGGGAGGCGGGCGGATGCAGGTGCTCAAGTTCGAGGACGGTACGGCGGCAGGGCGGGCCGACGACATGTTCGGCGGTCGGCCCGTCACCGATCCCCGGCAGCTGCGCGTCCTCGAACTGCGCTATGGCAGTATCCGGGCCGAGGCCCTGTCCGCCCGGGAGTCAGTGGCCTTCATCGAACAACTGCTGGGGGAGACATGAGCCGCAAGGACACATCCGTACACCTCGCCGACCTGGCCTGGTTCAAGAGCAGCTACAGCGACACCAGCGAGCCCAGCGACTGCGTCGAGGTCGCGATAACCCCCGCCGCCATCCACATCCGCGACTCCAAGCGCCCCCACGGCCCCCGCCTCGCCGTCACGCGGGCGGCCTGGGCGGGGTTCGTGGCCGGAACCGGCGCGGACTGAGCGGGGCCGCGCCGGTTCCGCGCGGGTCAGACGCGGGTCGTGTGCGCCTGGCCGTGCGTCAGCGAGGCGCCGAGACCGGCGGTGAGGGCGAACGGGCCGGCCTCCGCGTGGAGACCGGCGCCGACGCCGCGGCCGGACGTGATGACGGCCGCGCCGGCGTCGATGCCGAGGGTGCCGCCGGACACCTGGTCCAGGTCCGCGTCGGAGAGGTGGGCCGTTTCGACCTGGGGGACGAGGTTCATGGCAGGTCCTGCCTTTCGTGCGGGGGAATCGGAGCGGTGAGGCACGCCCGCCCGGCGTACGGAGTCGGGGGAGTCCGGAGCCGTTGACCGGCGTGCCGCGCACCGATCCAAGCACGGTGCCGAACGACCGGCCCAGCGCCCGCCCTTGCGGGTTCGCCCCCGCGTCCATCTGTGTGTGCGTGCGGTCGGGGAAAGGGCCCGCGTCTTCACGCTACCCACCGGTAACCGTCCCTTTCCCGGGCCCCCGAAACGCCCGGCCCGCCCGTACGCCGCCGCCACGCCCCCGCCGTGCGACCGTGCGATGAACGGTGTGCAGGTCCCAGGAATGTTCCGCGTCCACGGCAAAGGGCCGGCGGTCGCTCGACCGCCGGCCCCACTCGTCCCCCGTGGGAGCACTACAGCACCGGCAGCGACTTCCGCAGCTCGAAGGCCGTGACCTGGGAGCGGTACTCCTCCCACTCCTGGCGCTTGTTGCGCAGGAAGAAGTCGAAGACGTGCTCGCCGAGGGTCTCGGCGACCAGGTCGCTGCGTTCCATCAGGGCGAGGGCCTCGCCGAGGTTCTGGGGGAGGGGCTCGATGCCCAGCGCGCGGCGCTCCGAGTCGGAGAGGGCCCAGACGTCGTCCTCGGCGCCCGGCGGGAGTTCGTAGCCCTCCTCGATGCCCTTGAGGCCGGCGGCGAGGAGGACGGCGTACGTCAGGTACGGGTTGGCGCCGGAGTCGATGGAGCGGACCTCGACGCGGGCCGAGCCGGTCTTGCCGGGCTTGTACATGGGGACGCGGACCAGGGCCGAGCGGTTGTTGTGGCCCCAGCAGATGTAGGAGGGCGCCTCGCCGCCCGCGCCGGCGGTGCGCTCGCTGCCGCCCCAGATGCGCTTGTAGGAGTTCACCCACTGGTTGGTGACCGCCGAGATCTCCGCCGCGTGCCGCAGCAGGCCCGCGATGAAGGAGCGGCCGACCTTGGAGAGCTGGTACTCCGCGCCGGACTCGTAGAAGGCGTTGCGGTCGCCCTCGAAGAGGGAGAGGTGGGAGTGCATGCCCGAGCCGGGGTACTCCGAGAACGGCTTCGGCATGAAGGTGGCCTGGAGGCCCTGTTCGAGGGCCACCTGCTTCATGACCAGGCGGAACGTCATGATGTTGTCGGCGGTGGAGAGCGCGTCGGCGTAGCGCAGGTCGATCTCCTGCTGGCCGGGGGCGCCCTCGTGGTGGGAGAACTCCACCGAGATGCCCATCGACTCCAGCATGGTGATGGCCTGGCGGCGGAAGTCCATGCCGATGTTCTGCGGGGTGTGGTCGAAGTACCCGGAGTTGTCGGCGGGGGTGGGCACCCTGCCGTCGACGGGCTTGTCCTTCAGCAGGAAGAACTCGATCTCCGGGTGGGTGTAGAAGGTGAAGCCCAGGTCGGAGGTGCGGGCCAGGGCACGCTTGAGCACGTAGCGCGGGTCCGCGAAGGACGGTGAGCCGTCCGGCATGAGGATGTCGCAGAACATGCGGGCCGTGCCGGGGGCCTCCGCGCGCCACGGCAGGACCTGGAAGGTCGACGGGTCCGGCTTGGCGATCATGTCGGACTCGTAGACCCGGGCGAAGCCCTCGATCGCCGAGCCGTCGAAGCCGATGCCCTCGTCGAAGGCCTGCTCCAGCTCCGCCGGGGCCACGGCGACGGACTTGAGGAAGCCCAGTACGTCCGTGAACCACAGCCGTACGAACCGGATGTCGCGCTCCTCCAGCGTCCGGATCACGAACTCCTGCTGCTTGTCCATCTTCCGCTTCCCCATCCTTGCTGGTCAGGCCGCCTGTCTCCGGTACGGCGGAAGGCGGTCGGGCACCCGAGCATCACACCACAGCACGGTTTCGTGCGCGTTGCGGGCCTCGTGGGGCCCACCGGCCCTCCCCGCAGAGTAGAGGCCACCTGTTCGATCGGGCCATTCCTGGGGTTCCGAGGCGACAGATCCTGTGATCACCCTACGAACGAGGCCCCCTTCGCCCTTACGATCAGGCGACTCCACCGCCCCCCTTTTCCCAGAAGGGCTCACCCCATGGGTTCCGCCAAGAAGAGCAGCAACACGGCGCGCCAGGCGCGGATAGCCGAGATGCGGCGTGCCGAGGAGGCCCGCGAGCGCCGGAACCGGATCCTCACCATCGCGGTGAGTGCCGTGGTCGTCGTCGGTCTCGTCGTCGGCGGGGTGGTCCTCGTCCGGTCGCAGTCCGACGACTCGGACGACACCACGGCGTCGGACGGCAAGAGCACCTCCGGCGAGTTCGTCGCCGGGAAGGACGGGGTGCGGACCTGGAAGGGGACGCTGTCCCGCAACCACGTCGCCAAGAAGGTGTCCTACCCGGCCGAGCCCCCGGTCGGCGGCGACCACAACCAGGTCTGGATGAACTGCGACGGCGACGTCTACACCAAGCCCCTGAACAACGAGAACGCGGTGCACTCGCTGGAGCACGGGGCGGTCTGGGTGACGTACAACGACAAGGCGCCGAAGGCCGACGTCGAGAAGCTGGCGGAGAAGGTGAAGAAGACGCCGTACTCGCTGATGAGCCCGGTCGACGGGCAGCAGGACCCGATCATGCTCTCCGCCTGGGGCCACCAGCGCACCGTGACGGGCGCGGACGACCCGGACGTGGACAAGTTCTTCGAGAAGTTCGTCCAGGGCGAGCAGACCCCCGAGCCGGGGGCCGCGTGCACCAACGGGCTCTCCCAGTGACACCGAAACGGGCCGGCTGGATCGCGGGGGCCGCCGCCGCGGCCCTCGTGGCGGCCGGCGCCATCACCTATGCCGTCGCCGGGGACGACGGCGCGGACCGGGTCCCCACGGCCGACTCGGCGGACGCCGGGTTCGCCCGGGACATGGCGGTCCACCACCAGCAGGGCGTGGAGATGTCGTACATCGTGCGCGACCGCACCGAGGACGAGGAGGTGCGGCGACTCGCGTACGACATCGCGCAGACCCAGGCCAACCAGCGCGGCATGCTGATCGGCTGGCTCGACCTGTGGGGGCTGCCGAAGGTGTCGTCCGACCCGCCGATGACCTGGATGGGGATGGGCGGCATGCCGTCGAAGGGGGAGGGCTCCCTGATGCCGGGGATGGCCACCGACGCCGAGATGGAGAAGCTGGGCACCCTGGACGGCAGGCGGGCCGAGGTCTACTACCTCCAGCTCATGACCGAGCACCACAAGGGCGGCGTCCACATGGCCGGCGGGTGCGTCGAGAAGTGCGTGGTCGGCGTGGAGAGGCGGCTGGCCCGGGGGATGGCGGAGTCGCAGGAGTCGGAGATCCGGCTGATGGCGGACCTGCTGGCCGAGCGGGGCGCGAAGCCGCGGACATGAGGCGGAAACCGGTACGTCACCCCATTGTGTCGTTCTGACGATTACACTGGCCGCGTGCCCCGCCTACGACTCGCCCTGAACCAGATCGACTCCACCGTCGGCGACATCGACGCGAACGCCGAGTCGGTCCTGCGCTGGACCCGGCACGCCGCCGGACAGGGAGCGCACCTGGTCGCCTTCCCCGAGATGGTGCTGACCGGGTACCCGGTCGAGGACCTGGCCCTCAGGTCGTCCTTCGTGGAGGCGTCCCGCGCCGCCCTGCGCTCCCTCGCCGCGCGCCTCGCCGACGAGGGCCTCGGCGCTCTGCCGGTGGTCGTCGGCCACCTCGACCGCTCCGCGACCGCCCGGCCGATGTACGGCCAGCCGGCCGGCGCCCCGCAGAACGCGGCGGCCGTGCTGTACGGCGGCGAGGTGGCCCTGAACTTCGCCAAGCACCACCTGCCGAACTACGGCGTCTTCGACGAGTTCCGCTACTTCGTGCCCGGCGACACCATGCCGGTGGTGCGGGTGCGCGGCGTCGACGTGGCCCTCGCCATCTGCGAGGACCTGTGGCAGGACGGCGGCCGGGTCCCGGCGGCGCGCTCGGCGCGGGCCGGACTGCTGCTCTCCGTCAACGCCTCGCCGTACGAGCGCGACAAGGACGACACCCGCCTGGAACTGGTCCGCAAGCGCGCCCAGGAGGCCGGTTGCACGACCGCCTACCTCGCCATGACGGGTGGGCAGGACGAGCTGGTCTTCGACGGCGACTCGATCGTCGTCGACCGGGACGGGGAGGTGCTGGCGCGGGCGCCGCAGTTCTCCGAGGAGTGCGTGGTGCTGGACCTCGACCTGCCCGCCGCCGACCCGGCCGCCCCCACCGGCGTGGTGGACGACGGGCTGCGCGTCGACCGGGTCGTGCTGTCGGAGGAACCGGCGCCCGCCACCGATGGGCCGTGGCGGTCCGGCGGGCACGCCGAGCGGCTGGACGCCGACGAGGAGGTCTACGCGGCCCTCGTGGCCGGCCTGCGCGCCTACGTCGTGAAGAACGGCTTCCGCTCCGTCCTCGTCGGCCTGTCCGGCGGCATCGACTCCGCCCTCGTGGCGGCCCTCGCCTGCGACGCGGTCGGCGCGGAGAACGTGTACGGCCTCTCCATGCCGTCCGCGTACTCCTCCGAGCACTCCAAGGACGACGCGGCGGAGCTGGCCCGGCGCACCGGGCTCGACTACCGCACCGTGCCGATCGTGCCGATGTTCGACGCGTACATGGGGGCGCTGGGCCTGACCGGGCTGGCCGAGGAGAACCTCCAGTCACGGCTGCGCGGCACGCTGCTGATGGCGGTCTCCAACCAGGAGGGCCACCTGGTCCTCGCCCCCGGCAACAAGTCGGAGCTGGCTGTCGGCTACTCGACGCTGTACGGCGACTCGGTGGGCGCGTACGGGCCGATCAAAGACGTGTACAAGACGTCCGTCTTCCGCCTCGCCACCTGGCGCAACCGCGCCGCCGCGGCCCGCGGCGAGACCCCGCCGATCCCCGAGAACTCGATCACCAAGCCGCCCAGCGCCGAACTGCGCCCGGGCCAGGTCGACACGGACTCGCTGCCGGACTACCCGGTGCTGGACGCGATCCTCGAGCTGTACGTCGACCGGGACCGGGGCGCGGACGAGATCGTCGCCGCCGGGTACGACCGCGAGCTGGTGGCGAAGACCCTGCGCATGGTCGACACCGCCGAGTACAAGCGGCGCCAGTACCCGCCGGGCACCAAGATCTCGCCGAAGGGCTTCGGCAAGGACCGCAGGCTCCCGGTCACCAACCGCTGGCGGGAGCGGGGCTGACCGGGAGCGGGGCTGACCCGGACCGGCGACCGGGCGGGCGCGGCGGCCGGGCGGGGCGCGGCTAGCCGTCCCGCTTCTGCTCCGCCAGTACGTGGTGCAGCGGTTCCGTCGCCCTGCGCCGGTACTCCTGGACCGCCCAGCCGTTGCCGTCGGGGTCCTTGAAGTACATGAACGTGGCGCCGTCGTCCGGGGAGTACTGCACCGGCTCGGAGACCTCGAGGCCGCGGCCCACCAGCTCCGCGTGGGCCGCCTTGATGTCGGCGACGCAGAGCTGGAGGCCCTGGTAGGAGCCGGGTTCCGGGCGGGTCTGGCCCTGCGTCATGTCCCAGATGGCGTCGCCGAGGGCGATCGAGCAGCCCGAGCCCGGCGGCGTGAGCTGGACGATGCGCATCCCCGGCATGACCTCCTGGTCGATGTCGACGTGGAAGCCGACCTTGTCCCGGTAGAAGTCCCGTGAACGGTCGATGTCGCTCACGGGCAGCGGGATCACTTCGAGGGTGAAGTCCATGACGTGACTCCTTCGACTTCCTTGTCGATGACGATGTCTGTCAGCAGCAGCAGGTGTCAGTAGTGGTAGCGGGCCTGGACGATGATCAATTCGTCGTCGGCCGGCTTGTAGACCAGTCGGTGGGTGTCGTCGATGCGGCGGGACCAGTAGCCGGACAGGTCGCCCTTCAGCGGTTCCGGTTTGCCGATGCCCTTGAACGGGTCGCGGGCGATGTCGGTGATCAGTTTGTTGATCCGTCTGGTCACCTTCCGGTCGCTCTCGGCCCAGTGGACGTAGTCCTCCCAGCCGTGCGACGTGAAAGCGATCCTCACGCCCGCTCCGCGTCCGGGTCGATCAACTCGCGGTGCCGGGCCTCGCCGGCCTCGGCCTCCGCGATCGAGTCGAGCAGACGGCGGGCGTTCTTCGGGGACCGCAGGAGGTGCACCGTCTCCGTCCAGGCGGTGAAGTCCTCCTCCGACATCAGCACGGCGTTTCCCTTGCGGGAGGTGATGTGCACCGGGGCATGGTCCTCGTTGACCTGCTCTATCAGCGGGAACAGGTTCTGACGGGCTTCGCTGGCGGTGATGGACATACCGGTGCCTCCCTTCGCGGCTTGTACAAGATATCGTACGAGTCCTCGGGCGGCCACCGGAGACCGAAGCCGGTACGCCCCGGCGCCCGCACGCCGCCGCCCGGTTACGCTCGGGCCGTACGACCTTGATCCGACGTCCCGGCGTTCCGACGGGACGACAGTGCTGGCAGGAGGCCGAGATGACGGCGCCGGGGCGCAGGAGCAGTACCTTCACGCGGCTGCTGCGGCACGGCTTCACCGATCCCTCGGCCGCCGAGCGGCTGCTGGACGGCGGCGAGCTGGCCCCGGTCCGCGACGACCCGGTGCTGCTGGAGGCGCTCGGCGCCACCGCCGACCCCGACCTCGCCCTGCACGGCCTGGTCCGGCTCCTGGAGGCGCAGCCGGGCCCCACCGCCCGCCGGGAGCTGCTCGACACCCTGATAGCCGCCAAGCCGCTGCGCGACCGCCTCCTCGGGGTCCTCGGCGCCTCCGAGGCGCTCGCCGACCACCTCGCCCGGCACGCGGGGGACTGGCAGGCGCTGGTCACCTACGAGCCCCGTGACCTGCACCGCGGCGTCGCGGAGTTCGAACGCGGCCTCGCCGAGGCGGACGACCCCGTCTCCCTGCGCGTCGCCTACCGGCGCTGCCTGCTGTCCATCGCCGCCCGCGACGTGTGCGGCACCATCGACGTCGCCGAGACCGCCGCCGAGCTGGCCGACCTCGCCACCGCCACCCTGCGCGCCGCGCTCGCCCTCGCCGAGGCCGCCGCGCCCGGCGACGCCGCGCTGTGCCGGCTCGCGGTGATCGCGATGGGCAAGTGCGGCGGACACGAGCTGAACTACGTCTCCGACGTCGACGTGATCTTCGTGGGCGAGCCCGCGGAGGGCGTCGACGGGGCCGACGAGGCCAAGGCACTGCGGGCCGCGACCTCGCTCGCCTCGCACATGATGCGGATCTGCTCCGAGACCACCGTCGAGGGCTCCATCTGGCCCGTCGACGCCAACCTCCGCCCCGAGGGCCGCAACGGCCCCCTGGTGCGCACCCTCAGCAGCCACGTCGCCTACTACCAGCGCTGGGCCAAGACCTGGGAGTTCCAGGCGCTGCTCAAGGCCCGCCCGGTGGCCGGCGACCCCGCCCTCGGCGCCGAGTACGTCGCCGCCCTCCAGCCCCTGGTCTGGCAGGCCGCCGACCGCGAGAACTTCGTACCCGACGTGCAGAAGATGCGCCGCCGGGTGGTGGAGACCATCCCCGTCGCCGAGGTCGACCGCCAGCTCAAGCTGGGCCCCGGCGGCCTCAGGGACGTCGAGTTCGCCGTCCAGCTCCTCCAGCTGGTGCACGGGCGGGCCGACACCTCCCTGCACAGCGGCACGACGCTGGACGCCCTGGAGGCCCTCGCCGCGGGCGGGTACGTGGGCCGGGCGGACGCCGCCCAGCTCGACGAGGCGTACCGCTTCCTGCGCTCCATGGAGCACCGCATCCAGCTCCACCGGCTTCGCCGCACCCACCTCGTGCCCGAGGACGAGGCCGACCTGCGCCGCCTCGGCCGCTCCCTGGGCCTGCGCACCGACCCGGTCCCCGGGCTGCTGCGCGCGTGGAAGCGGCACGCCTCCGTCGTACGCCGCCTGCACGAGAAGCTGTTCTACCGGCCCCTGCTCGACGCCGTCGCCCAGCTCGCGCCCGGCGAGGCCCGGCTGAGCCCCGAGGCCGCCCGGGAGCGGCTGGTCGCCCTCGGGTACGCCGACCCGGCCGCCGCGCTCCGGCACCTGGAGGCGCTGGCGTCCGGCGTCACCCGCAAGGCGGCCATCCAGCGCACCCTGCTGCCCGTGCTGCTCGGCTGGTTCGCCGACTCCGCCGACCCGGACGTCGGACTGCTCAACTTCCGCAAGGTCTCCGACGCGCTCGGCCAGACCCCCTGGTACCTGCGGCTGCTGCGGGACGAGGGCGCCGCCGCCGAGAACCTCGCCCGGGTTCTCTCCGCCGGGCGGCTCGCCCCCGACCTGCTGATGCGGGCGCCCGAGGCGGTCGCGCTGCTCGGGGACGGCGACGCCGGGGGGCTGGCACCGCGCGGGCGGGCCCAGCTGGAGCAGGAGATACTCGCCGCGGTCCGCCGCGCCGACGGCGCCGTGCAGGCGGTCACGGCCGCGCGCGGTGTCCGGCGCCGGGAACTGTTCCGCACGGCCGCCGCGGACATCATCGGCTCCTACGGCACCGAGGCCCGGCCCGTCGAGGCCGACCCGGGCGCCCTGGTCGACCGGGTCGGCGGCGCCGTGTCCGACCTGACGGCGGCGACGCTGGCGGGGACGCTGCGGGCGGTCGTGCGGGAGGGCTGGGGCGACACCCTGCCGACCCGGTTCGCGGTCATCGGCATGGGCCGGTTCGGCGGACACGAGCTGGGCTACGGCTCGGACGCGGACGTGCTCTTCGTGCACGAGCCCCGCGACGGGGTCGACGAGCGGGAGGCGTCGGACGCGGCCAACAAGGTCGTCTCCGAGATGCGCCGCCTGCTCCAGGTGCCGAGCGCCGACCCGCCCCTGCTCATCGACGCCGACCTGCGGCCCGAGGGCAAGTCCGGGCCGCTGGTGCGCACCCTGAAGTCGTACGAGGCGTACTACCGGCGCTGGTCACTGGTGTGGGAACGGCACGCGCTGCTGCGCGCCGAGTTCGTCGCCGGCGACGCGGACCTGGGCCGGCGCTTCACCGAGCTGGTCGACCCGCTGCGGTACCCGGCGGACGGGCTGGGGGAGGACGCCGTACGGGAGATCCGGCGGCTCAAGGCCCGGATGGAGTCCGAGCGGCTGCCGCGCGGCGCGGACCCCAAGCTGCACGCCAAGCTGGGGCCGGGCGGGCTGTCCGACGTCGAGTGGACCGTGCAGCTGCTCCAGCTGCGGCACGGGCACACGGAGCCGGCGCTGCGCACCACCCGGACGCGCGAGGCGCTGGCCGCCGCGTGCGCGGCGGGGCTGATCTCGGAGGAGAACGCCACGACCCTCGACGAGGCGTGGGTCCTGGCGGCCCGCGTCCGCAACGCGGTGATGCTGGTCCGCGGCCGGGCCGGCGACACCTTCCCGACGGACCCCCGCGAGCTGGCGGCGGTCGGCCGCTACCTGGGCCACGGACCGGGCCACGCGGGCGACATGCTGGACGAATACCGCCGCACGGCCCGAAGAGCACGAGCGGTGGTAGAAGACCTCTTCTACGCCTAGCGCTCCCCCCCCCAGCTGCGGGCAGTCGTGCCTCCCCCAGTGCCTGAACGGCCTGGGAGGTACTCCCAGGGGCGGCACGGGTGGGCGCAGCGGCACCCCGCTACGCCGGGCCGCGCGACCCACCCCTCAGCATCAACGCCGGGCGCCCCCTAAACCCGCCCCCGCAGCCACACCCTCCGCCGCCGCTCACCCCCCGGCACCCCCCGCGGCAGCGCGTGCGGCAACGCCCCGTACCAGACCCCCGCCACCGCGTAGCCGAACCCCAGGCACAGCACACCCCCCACCGCGTCCAGCCAGAAGTGGTTGGCGGTCGCCACGATCACCACCAGCGTCAGCGTCGGATACAGCAGCCCCAGCACCCGCACCCACGGCACCGAGGCCAGCGCGAAGATCGTCAGCCCGCACCACACCGACCACCCGATGTGCATCGAGGGCATCGCCGCGTACTGGTTCGACATGTTCTTCAGGTCCCCGGACGCCATCGACCCCCACGTCTCGTGGACCATCACCGTGTCGATGAAGTGCCCGCCGTTCATCAGGCGGGGCGGGGCGAGCGGATACAGGTAGTAGCCGACCAGGGCGACGCCCGTCGTCGCGAAGAGGACCAGCCGGGTCGCTCCGTAGCGGCCCGGATGACTGCGGAAAAGCCACACGAGCACACCGAGAGTGACCACGAAGTGCAGCGTGGCGTAGTAGTAGTTCATGCCGACGACGAGCCAAGTCACCGAGTTCACGGCATGGTTGACGGACTGCTCGACGGCGATGCCCAGTTGCTGCTCGGCGCGCCAGATCCAGTCCGCGTTGCGCAGCGCCTGCCCCCGCTGTTCGGGCACCGCGTTGCGGATGAGGGAGTACGTCCAGTAGCTGATCGCGATCAGCAGGATCTCGAACCACAGCCGGGGCCGGCGGGGTGCCCGGAGCCGGTGCAGGAGACCGGGCCCCGTCACCTCCGTGACGGGGCGCGGAACGGCCTCTTCCAGCCGTTCCGGAGTCCTCACGGTCGCGTCACCCATAGGCATGAAGTCTGCCAGAAAAGCCCTGTCCCACCGATCATCCCCCCGGACGATGCGGCCCGCATCCGGCCACTAGGGGATGACCGCCGCCGAGGCCGGCGCTCAGTGCCGGTTCCGCTCGCCCGGCGCCGACGCCGTGGACCCGCGCACCACCAGCTCCGGCATGAAGACGAACTCGCTGTGCGGCGCGGGCGTTCCGCCGATCTCCTCCAGCAGCGTGCGCACCGCCGCCTGGCCCATCGCCGGGACCGGCTTGCGGACGGTCGTCAGCGGCGGGTCGGTGAAGGCGATCAGCGGCGAGTCGTCGAAACCGACGACCGAGATGTCCTTGGGCACGTCCAGCCCCTGCTGCCGGGCCGCCCGTATGGCGCCCAGGGCCATCATGTCGCTGGCGCAGACCACCGCCGTGCAGTCGCGCTCCATGAGCGCGGTGGCCGCCGCCTGGCCGCCCTCCAGGGTGTAGAGGGAGTGCTGGACGAGTTCCTTCTCCACGGTCTCGGCGCTCAGGTCGAGCTGCTCCTGGACGGTGCGCACGAAGCCCTCGATCTTGCGCTGCACGGGCACGAACCGCTTCGGCCCGAGGGCCAGCCCGATGCGGGTGTGGCCGAGCGAGACGAGGTGGGTGACCGCGAGGCTCATCGCGGCCCGGTCGTCGGGGGAGATGAACGGCGCCTGCACCTTCGAGGAGAAGCCGTCGACGAGGACGAACGGCACGCCCTGCGCGCGCAGCCGTTCGTAGCGCTGCATGTCGGCGGTGGTGTCGGCGTGCAGACCGGAGACGTAGATGATGCCGGCGACCCCCCGGTCGACCAGCATCTCGGTCAGCTCGTCCTCGGTGGAGCCGCCCGGGGTCTGGGTGGCGAGGACCGGCGTGTATCCCTGGCGGGTCAACGCCTGGCCGATGACCTGCGCCAGCGCCGGGAATATCGGGTTCTCCAGCTCGGGGGTGATCAGGCCGACCAGACCCTCGCTGCGTTGCCGCAGCCTGACGGGGCGCTCGTAGCCCAGCACGTCGAGGGCGGCGAGCACGGACTGGCGGGTGGTGGCGGCGACGCCCGGCTTCCCGTTGAGGACGCGGCTGACGGTCGCTTCGCTCACCCCCGCCTGGGCAGCGATGTCGGCAAGCCGTGTGGTCACAGGGGTGGACTGTACCTGTCGCCCGCCCCGTTGCACACCGATCGGGCGCCGTGGGCGGCCCGTTGGACGGCCCGGTGCGGGCTGCTGCGTCATCGCGCTCCCTCAGGAAAGTGGCGGCAAGAGCTTGCAGAGTCTTGCACAACCGGCCCGATACCGCTCCACCCCTGTAAACAAGCGTCTCGCGACGGTCGCCGGAAGGTCACGTCCGGATAACTTCGGAGATCTCTTGCACTTTTTTGCAGCAAGACCTTTCGCGCCGCTTACAACGCTGTTACGTTCACGTCGCCCGACGGCGGCAACGACGCGGTCGGTGTCGGCAGGGCGCGGCGGACGGGCCCGCACCCTGCACACACGGGCTTTCACCCTCAAGGAGAACTCATGCGGCGTGGCATAGCGGCCACCGCTCTGGTGGCGTCCCTCGCCCTCGCGGCGACGGCCTGCGGCGGGGACGGCGGCAGCGACAGCGAGTCCGGCGGACCGGTCACCATCACCTACTGGGACACCTCGAACGCGACCAACGAGGCGCCGACCTACAAGGCCCTGGTCAAGGAGTTCGAGGCCGCCAACAAGGGCGTCAAGGTCAACTACGTCAACGTCCCCTTCGACCAGGCGCAGAACAAGTTCGACACCGCCGCCGGTTCCAAGGGCGCCCCCGACGTGCTGCGCTCCGAGGTGGGCTGGACCCCCGCCTTCGCCAAGAAGGGCTTCTTCCTGCCGCTGGACGGCACCGAGGCCCTCGCCGACCAGGACAAGTTCCAGCCCAACCTGATCGAGCAGGCCAAGTACGAGGGCAAGACCTACGGCGTCCCGCTGGTCACCGACACCCTCGCCTTCGTCTACAACAAGGAACTGTTCGCAAAGGCCGGCGTCGAGGTCCCCAAGACCTGGGACGACCTGAAGAAGGCCGCCGCCACCATCAAGGACAAGACCGGCGCCGACGGCTACTGGGCCTCCACGGCCGGTTACTACGCGCAGCCGTTCCTGTACGGCGAGGGCACCGACACGGTCGACGCCGAGGGCAAGAAGATCACCGTCAACTCGCCCGAGGCGAAGAAGGCGTACGGCACCTGGCTGAGCCTCTTCGACGGCAAGGGCCTGCACAAGGCCGACGTCACCGCCGACGCCTACGCCCACATCCAGGAGGCGTTCGTCAGCGGCAAGGTCGCCTCGATCATCCAGGGCCCGTGGGAGATCACCAACTTCTACAAGGGCTCCGCGTTCAAGGACAAGAAGAACCTCGGCATCGCCACCGTCCCGGCCGGCTCCACCGGCAAGGCGGGCGCCCCGACCGGCGGCCACAACCTGTCGGTGTACGCCGGCTCGGACCAGGCCAAGCAGGAAGCGGCCCTGAAGTTCGTCAACTTCATGACCTCGGCGAAGTCCCAGGAGACCGTCGCCCTGAAGAACTCCACGCTGCCGACCCGCGACGACGCCTACACCGACAAGGTCAAGGCCGACCCGGGCATCGCCGGCTACCAGACGGTCCTGCCCGCCGCCCAGCCGCGCCCGGCGCTGCCGGAGTACAGCTCCCTGTGGACGCCGCTCGACGACGAGCTGCCCCAGATCGCCGGCGGCAAGAAGTCCCTGGACGACGGCCTCGGTGACGCCGAGACCGCGATCGCCAAGCTGGTGCCGGACTTCAGCAAGTGAGTCCGCGCGGCCGCCGGGTCCCCCGAGGGGGGAGGGGACCCGGCGGCCACCGGCCTGTGCGCCCCACCCCTCGGCGCCGTACCCCTTGATCGTCCCGCTCGTCCCGATGCTCCCGAAGGTGTCGAACCATGACAGTCGCCATCGACCGCGCGACCGGCAAGCGCCGCGGTGACCGCACCCCGCGGCCCGGCCTTGGCCGGCGTCTGAAAGACGGCTACCAGAAGCACTGGTACGCCTACGCCATGATCGCGCCGGTGGCCGTCGTGATCGGCGTCCTCGTGCTGTACCCGCTGGGCTACGGCCTCTACCTCACCCTCACCGACGCCAACAGCCTCAACAGCGCGCGCACCATCGGCGTCAACGAGATCGAGGCCACCTACAAGTTCGTCGGCCTGGACAACTACGCCGACATCCTGTGGGGCCCGACGGCGTACGACCGGTTCTGGTCGCACTTCATCTGGACCATCGTGTGGACGGCGGTCTGCGTCGGCCTGCACTTCTTCATCGGCCTCGGCCTCGCCCTGCTGCTCAACCAGAAGCTGCGCGGCCGCACCTTCTACCGGCTGGTCCTGGTCCTGCCGTGGGCCGTGCCCACCTTCGTCACCGTCTTCGGCTGGCGCTTCATGCTCGCCGACGAGGGCATCATCAACTCCGCCCTGGACTGGCTGCACCTGCCGAGCCCCGCGTGGCTGGAGGACACCTTCTGGCAGCGGTTCTCCGCGATCATGGTGAACACCTGGTGCGGTGTGCCGTTCATGATGGTCTCGCTCCTCGGCGGCCTGCAGTCCATCGACAACAGCCTGTACGAGGCCGCCGAGATGGACGGCGCGAGCGCCTGGCAGCGGTTCCGCTACGTCACCCTCCCCGGCCTCAGGTCGGTCAGCTCCACCGTCGTCCTGCTCGGCATCATCTGGACCTTCAACCAGTTCGCCGTGATCTTCCTGCTGTTCGGCAACACCGCCCCCGAGGCGCAGATCCTCGTCACCTGGGCCTACCAGCTCGGCTTCGGACAGCAGCCGCGCGACTTCGCGCAGTCCGCGGCCTACGGCATCCTGCTGCTGGCCATCCTGATCGTCTTCACCTCCTTCTACCGCCGCTGGCTGAACCGCAATGAGCAGCAGCTCGCGATCTGAGGCAGGAGCCGCCATGAGTACAACCACCACGCCGACCCGGGCCACGGCGGACCCGGTCACCGCGCCCGCCGCACCGCCGCGCAAGGTGCGCTCCCGCGGCGAACGCAGCCGCGCCGCCTCCCTCGCCTCGCACGGCGTCCTGACCGTCGCCAGCCTCATCGCGCTCTTCCCGGTCGCCTGGCTGGTCTACCTCTCCCTCGGCCCGGACAAGAACGACTACCTGCACCCCGAGCGCATCTGGTCGAAGATGACCTTCGACAACTACGCGTTCGTGCTCCAGCACACGAACTTCTTCGACTGGCTGAAGTCCTCGCTGATCGTCTCGCTGGGCACCACGGTCATCGGCGTCATGGTCGCCGCCACCACCGGCTACGCGGTCTCCCGCATGCGCTTCCCCGGCTACCGCAAGCTCATGTGGGTGCTGCTGGTCACCCAGATGTTCCCCATCGCCGTCCTGATCGTGCCGATGTACCAGATCCTGTCCCGGCTCCAGCTCGTCGACAGCTACCTCGGCCTGATCCTCGTCTACTGCTCGACCGCGGTGCCGTACTGCGCCTGGCTGCTCAAGGGCTACTTCGACACCATCCCGTTCGAGATCGACGAGGCCGGACGCGTCGACGGACTGAGCCCCTTCGGCACCTTCTTCCGGCTGATCCTGCCGCTGGCCCGGCCGGGCCTCGCGGTGGCCGGCTTCTACAGCTTCATCACGGCCTTCGGTGAGGTCGCCTTCGCCTCGACGTTCATGCTGAGCGACACGAAGTACACCTTCGCGGTCGGTCTGCAGAGCTTCGTCAGCGAGCACGACGCGCAGCGCCACCTGATGGCGGCCACCGCCGTACTCGTCGCGATCCCCGTCTCCGCGTTCTTCTACCTGGTGCAGAAGAACCTGGTGACCGGCCTCACCGCCGGCGGCACGAAGGGCTGACGCCCCGCCGGGAAACGTCCGGCCGCGGTGCTATCCGACCCCGCGGCACCGCGGCCGGTCACCCCACCCACGCCTTCCCGACCAGACCTCTGTCACACAGACCAAGGACGCCATGAGCCAGCAGCCTTCCGCCGCACCGGCCCCCACCTCCGCCACCGCCACCGCGACGGCGCGCCGCGACTGGTGGCGGGACGCGGTCATCTACCAGGTGTACCCGCGCAGTTTCGCCGACAGCAACGGCGACGGCATGGGAGACCTGGAGGGTGTCCGCACCCGCCTGCCGTACCTGCGCGACCTGGGTGTGGACGCCGTGTGGCTCAGTCCCTTCTACGCCTCGCCGCAGGCCGACGCCGGCTACGACGTCGCCGACTACCGGGCCGTCGACCCCATGTTCGGCTCCCTGCTGGACGCCGACGCGCTGATCCGCGACGCCCACGCGCTGGGCCTGCGCATCATCGTCGACCTGGTCCCGAACCACTCCTCCGACCAGTACGAGTGGTTCCGGCGCGCGCTCGCCGAGGGCCCCGGCTCCCCCCTGCGGGAGCGCTACCACTTCCGCCCCGGCAAGGGTGAGAACGGCGAACTGCCGCCCAACGACTGGGAGTCCATCTTCGGCGGCCCCGCCTGGACCCGGGTCACCGAGCCCGACGGCACGCCGGGGGAGTGGTACCTGCACCTGTTCGCCCCCGAGCAGCCCGACTTCAACTGGGAGCACCCGGCCGTCGGCGACGAGTTCCGCTCCATCCTGCGCTTCTGGCTGGACATGGGCGTGGACGGCTTCCGCATCGACGTCGCGCACGGCATGGTGAAGGCCGAGGGCCTGCCCGACCTCGGATCACACGAGCAGTTGAAGCTGCTGGGCAACGATGTCATGCCGTTCTTCGACCAGGACGGCGTCCACGACATCTACCGCCAGTGGCGCCTCATCCTCGACGAGTACTCGGGCGAGCGCATCTTCGTCGCCGAGGCGTGGACCCCGACCGTCGAGCGCACGGCGAACTACGTCCGCCCCGACGAGCTGCACCAGGCGTTCAACTTCCAGTACCTGGGCACCCACTGGGACGCCGAGGAGCTGCGCACGGTCATCGACCGCACGCTGGACGCCATGCGCCCGGTCGGCGCCCCCGCCACCTGGGTCCTGTCCAACCACGACGTCACCCGGCACGCCACCCGCTTCGCCAACCCGCCCGGCCTCGGCACCCAGATCCGCCTGGCCGGCGACCGCGACCTGGGCCTGCGCCGCGCCCGTGCCGCGACCCTGCTGATGCTGGCGCTGCCCGGCTCGGCCTACGTCTACCAGGGCGAGGAGCTGGGCCTGCCGGACGTCGTCGACCTCCCCGACGAGGTGCGCCAGGACCCCGCGTACTTCCGGGGCGCCGGCCAGGACGGCTTCCGCGACGGCTGCCGGGTGCCGATCCCCTGGACGCGCACGGGTTCGTCGTACGGCTTCGGCGACGGCGGCAGCTGGCTTCCGCAGCCGGCGGGTTGGGGCGAGCTGAGCGTCGAGGCGCAGACCGGCCGGCCCGGCTCGACGCTGGAGCTGTACCGCGCCGCCCTGGAGATCCGCCGCGAGCAGCCCGACCTGGGCGCGGGCGACGCCGTGGAGTGGCTGCGCGCTCCCGAGGGCGTCGTCGCCTTCCGGCGCGGCGAGTTCGTGTGCGTCGCCAACACCACCGGCGAGCCGGTGGCGGTGCCCGCGTACGGGCGGCTGCTGCTGGCCAGCGGCGAGGTGACCGAGACGGACGGCGGGGCGAGGGTGCCGGCGGACACCACGGCGTGGTGGACGACGGCCTGACGCGGGTGCCCCGACAGTCCTGACGGCCCGTCAGGAAGAAAACCCGTTCAATTCCGTACGGCCCGCTGCCCTTTCGGGTGGCGGGCCTTTAACATCTGCGTCACCGAAATCTTGCTGAAGTTTGCAGCAAGAGCCTTCAACGAAGAAGGAACCCCCATATGGCACGCAGATCCCTCACGGTGGCCCTCGCGCTCGCGACGGCCGCTGTTGTCATGAACCCGACTGGCGCCCAGGCCTCCCCACCGGGCACCAAGGACGTCACGGCCGTCCTCTTCGAGTGGAACTTCGCCTCCGTGGCCAGGGAGTGCACGAACACCCTCGGCCCCGCCGGATACGGCTTCGTCCAGGTCTCCCCGCCCGCCGAGCACATACAGGGCGGGCAGTGGTGGACCTCGTACCAGCCCGTCAGTTACAAGATCGCCGGGCGGCTCGGTGACCGTACCGCCTTCAAGAACATGGTGGACACCTGCCACGCGGCCGGCGTGAAGGTCGTCGCCGACGCGGTGGTCAACCACATGGCGGCGGGCGGCGGCACCGGCACCGGCGGCTCCTCCTACGGCAAGTACGACTACCCGGGCCTGTACTCCTCGCCCGACCTCGACGACTGCCGCTCGCAGATCAGCGACTACCGGGACCGCCACAACGTCCAGCACTGCGAACTGGTCGGCCTCGCCGACCTGGACACGGGCGAGGACTACGTCCGAGGGAAGATCGCCGGGTACCTGAACGACCTGCTCTCCCTCGGCGTCGACGGCTTCCGCGTGGACGCGGCCAAGCACATCCCCGCGGCCGACCTCGCGAACATCAAGTCCCGGCTGAGCAACCCGGGCGTGTACTGGAAGCAGGAGGTCATCCACGGGGCGGGCGAGGCCGTCCAGCCGGGCGAGTACACCGGCAACGGGGACGTCCAGGAGTTCCGGTACGCGTACGACCTCAAGCGCGTCTTCAACAACGAGAACCTCGCCTACCTGAAGAACTACGGCGAGGGCTGGGGCTACCTGAGCAGCGGGTCGGCCGGCGTCTTCGTCGACAACCACGACACCGAGCGCAACGGCTCCACGCTCAGCTACAAGGACAACGCCACCTACACCCTCGCCAACGTCTTCATGCTGGCCTGGCCCTACGGCGCCCCCGACATCAACTCCGGTTACGAGTTCACCGACCACGACGCCGGACCGCCGAACGGCGGCCGGGTGAACGCCTGCTGGCAGGACGGCTGGAAGTGCCAGCACGCCTGGCCGGAGATCAAGTCGATGGTCGCCTTCCGCAACGCCACCCGGGGGCAGGCCGTCACGAACTGGTGGGACAACGGCAACGACGCCATCGCCTTCGGACGCGGGAGCAAGGGCTACGTCGCCGTCAACCACGAGTCGGGCGCGCTGACCCGCACCTACCAGACCTCGCTGCCGGCCGGGACGTACTGCGACGTCCAGGGCAACAGGCCGGTGACCGTGAACGGCTCCGGCCAGTTCACGGCCACGCTGGGCGCCCACACCGCGCTCGCGCTGCACGCGGGCAGGTCCGCCTGCTGAAGCCCGTTGAAGCCCGCTGAACGGGCGTGAGCGGCAAGGGTCGTGAGGTCGCGTGAAATTCCTTTCCGTTACTTTCACGACCCTTGCTGCAAGCCTTGCGTCAGCGCTACCGTCACGCCGGGGTCGGACCCGATCGAGCCGCAAGCGCAAGGAGTTCACCGCTGTGACACCGAGATGGCCGGCGCCCTCGCGGCGCCGCACCGCCGCCACCGCACGGATCGCGGCCGTTGCCGCGACCGCCGTCGCGGCGACCCTCCTCCCACCGCTCACCGCGCGGGCGGACGCCCCGCCCGCACCCCCGTCGGACGCCAAGCTCGCCCAGGCCGCCGCGCGCCACGACCTCACCCGCGAGCAGTTCTACTTCGTCCTGCCGGACCGCTTCGCCAACGGCGACACCCGCAACGACAAGGGCGGCCTGACCGGCACCCGCCTCGCCACCGGCCACGACCCCGCCGACAAGGGCTTCTACCAGGGCGGCGACCTCAAGGGCCTCACCGACCGGCTCGACTACATCAAGGGCCTGGGGACCACCTCCCTGTGGATGGCGCCCATCTTCAAGAACCAGCCCGTGCAGGGCACCGGCGCGAACGCCTCCGCCGGCTACCACGGCTACTGGATCACCGACTTCACCCAGGTCGACCCGCACTTCGGCACCAACCAGGACCTCAAGAACCTGATCTCCAAGGCGCACGCCAAGGGCATGAAGGTCTTCTTCGACGTCATCACCAATCACACCGCAGACGTCGTCGACTACGAGGAGAAGTCCTACGACTACCTCTCCAAGGGCGCCTTCCCGTACCTGACCAAGGACGGGCGGCCCTTCGACGACGCCGACTACGCGGACGGCGAGCGCCGCTTCCCGCGCGTGGACACCGGCTCCTTCCCGCGCACGCCGACGGTCCCGGCCGACAAGAAGAACCTCAAGATCCCGTCCTGGCTCAACGACCCCACGATGTACCACAACCGGGGCGACTCCACCTGGGCCGGCGAGTCCACCACGTACGGCGACTTCTCCGGCCTCGACGACCTGTGGACCGAACGTCCCGAGGTCGTCGACGGCATGGAGAAGATCTACCAGCGGTGGGTGAAGGACTTCGGCATCGACGGCTTCCGGATCGACACCGTGAAGCACGTCAACATGGAGTTCTGGACCCAGTGGGCCACCGCGCTGGACGCCTACGCGGCGAAGAAGGGCCGCGACGACTTCTTCATGTTCGGCGAGGTCTACTCCGCCGACACCGCCGTCACCTCCCCGTACGTCACCCAGGGCCGCCTGGACTCCACGCTCGACTTCCCCTTCCAGGACGCCGCCCGCGCCTACGCCTCCCAGGGCGGCAGCGCCCGGAAACTCGCCGCCGTCTTCGGTGACGACTGGAAGTACACGACCGACAAGGCCAACGCCTACGAGCAGGTCACCTTCCTCGGCAACCACGACATGGGCCGCTTCGGCACCTTCCTCAAGCAGGACGACCCGAAGGCCGGCGACGCCGAACTGCTGAAGAAGGGCAGGCTCGCCAACGAGCTGATGTTCCTCAGCCGCGGCAACCCGGTGATCTACTACGGCGACGAGCAGGGCTTCACCGGCGCGGGCGGCGACAAGGACGCCCGCCAGCCGATGTTCGCCTCCCGCACCGCCGACTACCTGGACGACGACCAGCTCGGCACCGACCGCACCCACGCCGAGGCCGCCTACGACACCGGCGCGCCCCTGTACCGGCAGATCCGCGCCCTCGCCCAGCTCCGCAAGGCCCACCCGGCCCTCGCCGACGGCGTCCAGACCGAGCGGTACGCGGCCGACGGCGCCGGCGTCTACGCCTTCTCCCGCACGGACGCCGCCCGCGGCACCGAGTACGTGGTCGCCCTCAACAACGCCGACGAGGCGAGGACGGCCACCTTCGCGACCGGCTCGGCGGACATGGCCTTCCGGGGCGTCTACGGCACCGACGCCACCGTGCGGTCCGGCGCCGACAAGAAGGTCACGGTCACCGTCCCGGCCGGATCGGCGATCGTCCTCAAGGCCGCGGGCCGGCTCGCCGAGCCCGCCACGAAACCGGCCGTCACCCTCACCGCCCCCGAGCCCGGCGCCACCGGCACCGTCGAGGTGACCGCCGACGTCACGGGCGGGCAGCTGAACCGCGTCGTCTTCGCCGCCCAGACCGGCGACGGCAAGTGGCGCACCCTCGGCTCCGCCGACCACGCCCCCTACAAGGTCACCCACACCATCGCCGGGGACACCCCCGCCGGCACCGCCCTGCGCTACAAGGCGGTCGTGATCGACTCGGCGGGCCGTACCGCGAGCACGACGGCCGCCTCGACGACCGGCACCCCGCCCGTCGAGCAGCCGCCCACCGCCGCCTCCCGCGACTACGCGATCGTCCACTACAAGCGCGAGGACGGGAACTACGACGACTGGGGCCTGTACGCCTGGGGCGACCTCGCCGAGGGCGAGGCCACCGAGTGGCCGGCCAGCCACCCCTTCACCGGCCGCGACGCCTACGGCGCCTTCGCCTACGTCAAGCTGAAGCCGGGCGCCTCCGACGTCAGCTTCCTCGTGATCGACAAGGAGGGCGGCAAGGACGTCGCCGCCGACCGCACCATCGACGTCACCCGGACCGGCGAGGTGTGGATCGAGCAGGGCAAGGAGCAGGTCGTCACGGAACGGCCCGGCCATCCGGCCCCGGACACCACCAAGGCCGTCCTGCACTACCACCGCGCCGACGGGAACTACGACGGCTGGGGCCTGCACGTCTGGGGCGGCGCCGCGAACCCCACCGACTGGTCGAAGCCGTTGACGCCGGTCAGGACCGACCCCTACGGCGCGGTCTTCGAAGTACCCCTCACCGAGGGCGCCACGAGCCTCGGCTACATCGTCCACAAGGGCGACGAGAAGGACCTGCCCACCGACCAGGCCCTGGACCTCAAGGCCGACGGTCATGAGGTGTGGCTGCTGAGCGGCGAGGAGAAGTACCTGCTGCCGCAGCCGGCCGGATCGGCGGCGGCCGTCGACCTCAGCACCTCCAAGGCCGTCTGGATCGACCGCGACACCGTCGCCTGGAACGGCTCCGCAGGCGCCGCCTCCACCCAGCTCCTCGCCTCCCGCACCGGCTCCGTCGAGGCCGTGGACGGCACCCTCACCGGTGACGACGAGCAGTGGCTCCGCCTGTCCGGTACCACCCTCACCGACGCCCAGAAGGCGAAGTTCCCGCACCTGAAGGAGTACACCGCCTGGACCGTCGACCCGCGTGACCGCGACCTGGTGCGCGCGGCCCTGCGCGGCCAGGTCGTCGCTTCCCAGCGCGCGGCCAACGGCGCCGTGCTCGCGGCGACCGGTGTGCAGACCGGCGGCGTCCTGGACGACCTGTACGCGGCCGACGCCGTGAAGGCCGACCTCGGTCCGGTCTTCCGCCACGGCCGCCCCACCCTCTCGGTGTGGGCGCCGACCGCGCAGGACGTGGAGCTGGAGATCGGCGACCGCACGGTCCCGATGCGCCGCGACGACGACACCGGCGTCTGGTCGGTGACCGGCCCGAAGTCCTGGAAGGGCGAGGCCTACCACTACGCCGTCAAGGTGTGGGCGCCCGAGGCCGGGGAGGTCGTCACCAACAAGGTCACCGACCCCTACTCGCTCGCCCTGACCACCGACTCCGAGCGCAGCCTCGTCGTCGACCTGGCCGACCGCTCGCTCGCCCCGCGCGGCTGGGACGGCTACCGCAAGCCCGAGGCCGTGCCGCTCAGGGACGCCCAGATCCAGGAGCTGCACATCCGCGACTTCTCCGTCGCGGACCGCACGGCGGACCCGGACCACCGGGGCACCTACCTCGCCTTCACCGACGACGGGAGCGACGGCTCCCGGCACCTGCGCGAGCTGGCCGAGGACGGCACCTCGTACGTGCACCTGCTGCCGGCGTTCGACATCGCCACGATCCCGGAGCGGAAGTCCGACCAGGCCGGCGTCGACTGCGACCTCGCCGCGTTCCCCGCCGACTCCGAGAAGCAGCAGGAGTGCGTGGCGAAGGCGGCGGCGAAGGACGCCTACAACTGGGGCTACGACCCGTACCACTACACGGTCCCCGAGGGCTCCTACGCCACCGACCCGGACGGCACCGCCCGCACGGTCGAGTTCCGCGAGATGGTCAAGGCGCTGAACGACGACGGCCTGCGGGTCGTCATGGACGTCGTCTACAACCACACGGCGGCGAGCGGCCAGGCGCGGACCAGCGTCCTGGACCGGATCGTCCCCGGCTACTACCAGCGGCTGCTGGCCGACGGCTCGGTGGCGAACAGCACCTGCTGCGCCAATACCGCCACCGAGAACGCCATGATGGGCAAGTTCGTCGTCGACTCGGTCGTCACCTGGGCCAAGGAGTACAAGGTCGACGGCTTCCGATTCGACCTCATGGGCCACCACCCGAAGGAGAACATCCTCGCGGTCAGGAAGGCGCTGGACGAGCTGACCCTCGCCGAGGACGGCGTCGACGGCAAGAAGATCATCCTGTACGGCGAGGGCTGGAACTTCGGCGAGGTCGCCGACGACGCCCGCTTCACGCAGGCCACCCAGAAGAACATGGCCGGCACCGGCATCGCGACTTTCTCCGACCGCGCCCGCGACGCCGTGCGCGGCGGCGGCCCCTTCGACGAGGACCCCGGCGTCCAGGGCTTCGCCTCCGGCCTGTTCACCGAGCCCAACGGCTCGAAGGCGAACGGCACCCCGGCCGAGCAGAAGGCCCGCCTCCTGCACTACCAGGACCTCATCAAGGTCGGCCTGACCGGCAACCTCGCCGACTACACCTTCACGGACACCGACGGCAAGGAGGTCAAGGGCTCCGAGGTCGACTACAACGGCGCCCCCGCCGGCTACGCGAAGGCCCCCGGCGACGCCCTCGCCTACGCCGACGCGCACGACAACGAGACGCTGTTCGACGCGCTGGCCTTCAAGCTGCCGAAGGACACGTCCGCCGACGACCGGGCGCGCATGCAGGTGCTCGCCATGGCGACCGCCGCCCTCTCCCAGGGCCCGGCGCTCTCCCAGGCCGGCACCGACCTGCTGCGCTCCAAGTCGCTGGACCGCAACTCCTACGACAGCGGCGACTGGTTCAACGCCGTCCACTGGAACTGCGCCGACGGCAACGGCTTCGGCCGCGGTCTGCCGCCGGCGGCCGACAACCGGGACAAGTGGCCCTACGCCAAGCCGCTGCTGGGCGCGGTCAAGACCGGTTGCCCCCAGATCACGGCGGCCTCGGCGGCGTACGGCGACCTGCTGCGGATCCGGACGAGCGAGCGGGACTTCTCGCTCGGCACGGCGCAGCGGGTGCAGTCCCGGCTCTCCTTCCCGCTCTCCGGGAAGGACGAGACACCCGGCGTGATCACCGTGCGCCTCGGTGACCTGGTCGTCGTCTTCAACGCGACCCCGCAGGAGCAGCGGCAGCGGGTGGGCGAGGCCGCCGGGACCGGCTACCGACTGCACCCGGTGCAGGCGTCCGGAGCGGACCCCGTCGTGCGGCGGGCGGCCTACGCGCGGGAGTCGGGCACCTTCACGGTCCCGGCCCGCACGGTGGCGGTCTTCACCCGCGCGGGCTAGCGGCACGCTGCGGTTAGGGTGCTCCTGTCCGCCGTAGAAGAGGAGCACCCATGCCGCAGATCACCATCGAGCGTTCCGCCTGGCTGGACGACATCGACTGGGAGGAGCTGGCGGTCGCGCTGCACCCGGTGGTCGTCGAGACGGCCGCCGCCCGGCTGGAGGCGTGCAAGACGCGGGTCCTGCGCGGCGAGGAGGACGTCGTCGGCGCCGACAAGGAGAGGCACGCCATCGTGAACGTGTCGATCGCCCTGCTCGCCGGACGCAGCGACGAGACGAAGGCGCAGCTCACCGAGGCCGTGGTGGAGCTGCTGCGCAAGCACGTCGAGCCGAGGGACGGGGTCACCCTGCACCTGTCGGCGGAGGTGCGCGACCTCGACCCGTCCTACCGCAAGGCCGAGGTCTGAGCTACGACGCCAGCGCGGTCAGCCGGCCGACCAGGTCCCCGAAGGGGCCGTCGGCCGGCTCCTCGGCGAGGACGCGGCGCAGCAGGGCGCCCATCTCCTCGTCGTAGGCGGCGCTCACCGCCGTCAGCGCGGCGAAGTCGTGCACGAGCTGGAGCTCCAGCTCGGCGCGCGGGATGCGGCGCCCGTCGAGCCAGATCAGGGCCGTGGACTCGGCCAGGGAGATCCAGGAGCGGACGACCAGTTCCAGGCGCGCGGGCGGATCACTGACGTCCAGATGCGCGAGGATCTGGACGTACGCGGCCTGCCGTACGGAGTCCACGAGCGCGTTGGTCGTCGACGAGCCGACGGCCGGACCGCCGCGCATCAGCGCCGAGAAACCGGGGCCGTGCTCGTCGACGAAGTCGAAGTAGCGGCCCATGACGCGCAGCAGCCGCGCCCCCAGCGGACCCTGTCTGGGCTCCGCGAACCGGGCCGCGAGATCGTCCGAGGCGCGCCGCAACGCTGCCTCGTACAGGCTGAGTTTGCCGGGGAAGTAGTGGTAGACCAGCGGTCGGGAGATGCCGGCGGCCGACGCTATCTCGTCGATGGAGACCTCATCGGGCGAGCGGCGGCTGAACAGGTCGAGGGCGACGCCGATCAGCTGCTGCCGCCGTTCCTCGACGCCCATCCTGCGGCGTACCCCGGTAGTCATACGAACACCTTACCGATCGAATCCGGCCCCCGAACGGGCCGGACCGGCCATCGGTGTTCACATGTCCGGCTAGCGCAGCCCGCCGATGGTGCGGCCGTCGGCCAGGGTGCCCTTCAGCTCCGCCCGCGCGCCCTGTTCCGCCTTCGCCGTCAGCAGGTTTCCGTCGGCGGAGCCGTCGACGCCGCCCGTCGCCGCGACCGACCTCGTGTCACGGCCGCCGGCGGCGAGCAGGTACCAGTGCCCGCCCTCCGACTTCCACAGCACCCCGGCCAGCACCTGCGGATCGCGCTCGCCGCACGCCGGTACGTCCTGCGCCTTCGCCGCCACCGCCCCCTGCGCCCCGCCCGGCGTCCGGAACTGGGCCATGACCCGCGCCCCGTCGCCCCGCCAGGTCTCGGCCCGGGTGCACACCCAGGCGGCCGAGCCGCTCGCGTCGGGCAGCGGCTGCGTCGCGAACTCCCAGGCGTTCACCGACCGCACGCCCTGCCCCCGCACCGCGCCCAACGAGCAGGCGTACGGCGCCCAGGCGTCCAGCGCCTTCGGCCCCGAGGCGTCCTCGGCGGAGCCCGGACGGCCGGTCGTGAGCCGGGCCGGCACCAGCTCGCCGAGGTCGGTCACCAGGCGGGTGGCCGAGCCGTCGGTCAGCTCCAGCGCGTTCCAGGACGCGCACCCGCCGGACTGCTCCCGCACCGGGCTCGCCACCGGCGAGGTCACGCCGTCGGTGAGCGTCAGCTCCCGGGCCTCGGCGTCCGGCTCGGTGAGGTCCCGGCCCGCCGCCTTCGTCACCCAGGGCGCCGTCAGGTAGCGGACGTTGCCGTCGGCCCGGCCCAGGACCACCGCGTTCGCCTCGGCCCGGCCCGCGCCGTCGGTGCGCGCGAAGTCCAGGGCGGCACCGGCCGTACCGTCCCTCGGCTCGGCGTACCGGGCGATGCGCAGACCGTCGTGCAGGATCACGATGCGCGCGTTGTCCACGGTCCCGGCGTACAGCAGCCGGGGCGGGCCCGACGGTCCGCCGGTCGGCGTGCCCGGGGTCGCCGAGACGCCCACGTTCTCGCCGGGCCGGGCCCACACGGCGAGGGCGCGGCGCAGCAGCTCCGCGTCACCGGTGAGGTCACCGCGCGCCGGCCACACCGAGAAGTCGGTGCGCGCGGACGTCTTCCACGCGGCCGGGGCGGCCTTGGTCAGCTTCGCGGGGTCGAGCGCGGCCTCGGCCGCCGGGTTCCGGGCGTAGGGCGGGGCGGCGGCGCCGTCCGGGCCCCAGCCGTCGCCGGGCAGGCCCAGCAGCGCCCCGCACACCACCAGCGCCGCCCCGGCGACCAGCGCGGCCTTCGTGTGCTGCCGGCGGCGCATCAGGTCGGTCGGCCGGGCCTGCAGCGAGCAGGGGTCGAACTCGGGGGAGCCGAGCAGCGCGTACTGGCCCGGCACCTCGTCGGCCTCCCGCAGCGCGGCGTCCGCGTCCGTGACCCCGGCGGCTGCGAGCAGCTGCCGTACCGCGGCGTCGGAGAGGTTCTCCAGGCCGCGCAGCACGTACGCCGCCCGGCCCGGCGCGGACAGGGCGGACAGCCGCTGGTCCAGGGCGAGTTCGTCGGCGCCGCCGGAGCGGGGGAAGAGCTTGAGTCCGCGCACCCGGGGCAGCAGCGGCGGCAGCTGGGACCGCTTGGGCCACGCCCGCCGCCTGAGCGGGAGCCCCGCCTCCAGCGCCGTACGGATGACCCGCAGGCGGACCAGGGCGTAACCGGGGTCGGTGTCGCGGCCGGTCGCCTGGGCCGGGATCGCGGGGGGCGTGGTGCGGTTGCGGGGCAGCGCGCGCTGGGTGAGGGCGTGCGCGGTCAGGACGCGGCGGCTCCGGCCGAGGCCCGGCGGCAGCACCAGGTAGGCGAGCCGGACCAGGCGCGGATAGTGCTCGACGAGCGCGGCCTCGGCCTGCTCGACGTCGACGACCGGGCCGGCCGGGGAGACGGAGGACGGTGCGGGGGGCGGGGCGACATCCTGTGACTGCACGTTCAGCAGAACGAGCGAATCGGCGGATGGTCACCTTGCCCAGGTCAGCCCGCGGGGGTCAGTCGACGGGCTCCACCAGCGCCCGGGCGTAGGCGGCCATCGACCGCTGGTAGCGCGGCAGATGGGGGGCGAGGGCGCCGAGCACCAGGGACAGGCCCTCGCGGTCGCGCCCCATGCTCGACAGGCACAGCGCGAGGGTGGCGCGTACCGCGTCGTCCAACTCGTCCGAGGGGGCGAGCAGTTCGGGCGACAGCAGCTTGACGCCCTCCTCCGGGTGCCCGGTGTTGCGCAGGGAGCTGGAGAGCTGGATCTTCGCCCGGCGGCCCTTGTAGCCGCTGACCTCGCCCAGACCGCGCGCCAGCGCCTGACGGTAGAGGGGCACGGCCCGGTCGGAGTGGCCCGTGGAGTCCCAGGCGCAGGCCCGCTCGAACAGGCCGAGGGGGTGGTCCGGCGGCAGCTCGTCGGCGAGGGCGTCGATCACCGCGCGGAAGGCGGCGGCGTCCTGTTCGGCGTGGTCGTCGAACGTCGCCCACGCGGCGGTCACTCGGTCTTCCCAGTCCTGGTCCACGGCGCCACTCTCGCACGGGCGCGGGCGAAAAGAGCAGCGGGATGCCTGAGTACTTCGCGCCCGGCGCCCGTACCGATGGCGAGAGCCCCTCGCCGGGGCTCCGCGCGGCATGTCGCCACGACGGACCGGAGGAACAGATGAGGCTGACCCGACCGATGCTCGCGACGGCCGCGGCGGCGGTACTGGCGCTGACGGGCTGCGGGACCGACGGGGACGGCGAGGCCGCCGTGCCCGAGACGGCGACCGGGAGCCTGGAGCACCTGGCCGCCGAGGCGCGGTGCGCCCCGGACCTGCAGACCGACGCCGACACCATCCGCCAGGCCCTGTGCGAGAAGGGCGACGAGAAGTACGTCCTCGCCACCTTCTCCACCGACCGGGGCCAGCGCGAATGGATCAACACCGCCAAGGACTACGGCGGTTACTACCTCGTCGGCCGCAAATGGGTCGCCGTCGGCCACGAGGACGTCGTGGCCGAGCTGCGCGGCCGGCTCGGCGGAACCCTGGAGCAGGGCACGCGGCACGGCGGGGACACGCACGCGGGCGGGCACGCGGGACACGGCGGCTGAGAGCGTACGGGCGGGCGCGGAGGTGGGGGCGGGACACGAAGGGGGCCGGTGGCGCGTACGCCACCGGCCCCGTCCGGCCCCCCGAGGGGGAGGGGGGACTACTGGCAGTCCTCGCCGCTGTTGATGCAGTCGACGACCTCGTTCATCAGGTCCTCGTCCATGACGTTGATGAAGTCGTTGTGGTCGGTGATCGGCTTGTGCAACTGCTCCGGGAAGCTGTCCACGGCGTACGGGTTGCGGACCTGGCCGTTCTCGACGGTCGGGGTGGGGATGTCGTACACCAGGCGGACCTGGAGCTGGGGGATGGCCTGGAAGCCGTTCGGGCAGCCGCCGTCCTCCTGGACGAAGGCCATGTGGTCCCGGTGGTTGGCGCTGTCGATGTTCTGGCCGTCCCAGCAGCTCTGGAAGTTCGACGTGCGCACCACCTGGCTGCCCTCGGGACACAGCGGGTACTTGTCGGTGACCTGCCGGTCCTCGAAGCCGGTGCAGCTCCACGAACTGTTGGCGTTCGCGTCGCCGTTGGTGAACGACTTGGCGTCACCGGTGATGATGCGCAGGAACCTGGGCATGGCGACCACGTCGCCCTGCTGGTTGCCGACGAACCTCAGCTCCGCCTGGGCCGGCTTCAGGATCCGGCCGACGTTGCCCTCGGCGCCGCCGCCCTGCTCGTTCGCGTCGAACTCCGCGGTGCCGTCCTGGAGGCGCAGCACCGGCCAGTAGTACGTGGACCTGTCGCCCTGGTTCTGGCAGGAGGTGTCCGCGTTCGCCAGGTCCTCGTCGCTGGAGAAGGCGTCGTTGTCCTGGTTGCCGACGTAGTCGTGCGTGTGGTGCGCGCCGTTGTCGACGCCCGGGGCGGCGATCAGGTTGTCGCTGTTGAACAGGTTGTTCTCGTTGACCCCGCAGTCCGTGGTGAAGGTGCCGGTGGAGCCTCCGTCGCCGTCGGCCGCCAGGCCGTTCTGGCTGTTGCGGGAGTTCGGCTCGACGTCGGCGATGTCGATGAAGTCGTCCGCCACCGGACCCGCGGCGCCGTTGCCGTTGTCGTCCTGACCGTCACCCTGGTCCTGACCGTCGCCTTGGTCCTGGCCGTCGCCGTCCTGCGGCTGCTCGGCGGGCTGTCCCTGGCAGGGGGCCAGGTCGTCCAGGTTGTCGTCGGCCCGGCCGCCCGCCCGGTTGATCTCCAGCTGGATGCGGTCGATGACCGCCTTCCGCCGGTCCTTGAGCGGGCCGAGGATGGCGTTGTCGACGTAGCGGGCGTCACCCGCCTGCGCCTGCCGCGTGGTGGCGAGGCGCTGATAGGCGTCGGTGATCTGGCTGTCCATCGTGGCCAGTTCGCCGTCCACCTCGCCGCGGGCCCGGTCCGGCACGTCGGAGAGCTGCTGGCCGACGTCGGGGCAGTCGATCGTCGCGACCTGCGCGGCGGCGGACCTCGTCCGGTTGTGCGCCGGATTCTCCTCGTGCGCCGAGGCGTGGAAATTGGCCCAGACCAGCCCGCCCCCGCCGACCGCCAGGGCCGCCGCCCCGGCTACGACCTTGGTGGCCAGCGGCGTACGGCGTTTTCGTGTGGTGCGTCCCATGAGACTCCTCTGACTTCCTTGCGGGGCAGCGAGGGCGCCCGACAGGAGTGAAGCGGCTCCCCTCCATACGGAAGCCGCCACCGAGGTGTTCACCCGGCCAGGAGATTGCCGGGGCCCGTGGGACGGGTGGGACCGGCGATCAGGTCAGCGGCCGTGGTCCAGATACGCCAGAACCGCCAGGACACGGCGGTTGTCGTCGTCCGAGACCTCCAGGCTCAGCTTGGCGAAGATGTTGGCGGTGTGTTTCGCGATGGCCCGCTCGGTGACGACGAGCTTGCCGGCGATCGCGGCGTTGGTCCGGCCCTGGGCCATCAGCTCCAGCACCTCCAGCTCCCGGGGCGTCAGCCGCTCCAGCGGCCGGTCCTGAGCCGCACGCCGGCTGAGCAGCTGCTGGATGACCTGCGGGTCCATCGCCGTACCGCCCGCCGCCACCCGCCGTACGGCGTCCACGAACTGCTCCGCGTCGAACACCCGGTCCTTGAGCAGGTACCCGACCCCGCCGCTGCCGTCGGCGAGCAGCTCACGCGCGTAGAGCTGCTCCACGTGCTGGGAGAGGACCAGGACCGGCAGCCCCGGCCGTGCGCGGCGGGCCTCGAGCGCGCACTGCAGGCCCTCGTCGGTGAGGGTGGGCGGCAGCCGGACGTCCACGACCGCGACGTCCGGCTCCAGTTCGGCCAGCGCCCGGGACAGCTCGGGGCCGGTCTCGACGGCGGCGGCGATCTCGAAGTCGTGGGCCTCGAGGAGCCGGACCAGTCCTTCGCGGAGCAGGAAGAGGTCTTCGGCTACGACAACGCGCAAGGGATCTCCATGGTGACCATGGTGGGGCCGCCCGCGGGCGAGCTGACGGCCAGGACGCCGTCGAATGTACCGAGCCGGCGCTCCACCCCGGCCAGCCCCGACCCCGCCGCGCTCACCGCACCGCCCTTGCCGTTGTCGGTGACGGAGACGCGCAGCTGCCCGTCGGCGTGGTGGGCGTCGATCCAGATCCGGTCGGCGCCGGAGTGCTTCACGGCGTTGGTGAGGATCTCGCTGACCGCGAAGTACGCGGCCGCCTCCACGGGCGCCTGAGCACGGCCCCGCAGGTCCACGTCCACCTCGGTCGTCACGGGCAGCCGCAGCGCCAGGGCCCGCACGGCGTCCCCGAGGCCGCGCTCGGCGAGTACCGGCGGGTGGATGCCGCGCACGAGTTCCCGCAGCTCGGTCAGGGCGTCGGCGGAGGACCGGCGGGCCTGCGCGAGCAGCTCCCGGGCCTTGGCGGGGTCCTTCTCCAGCAGGACCTCGATGGTGCCCAGGTCCATGCCCATGGCGACCAGCCGGGCCTGCGCCCCGTCGTGCAGGTCGCGCTCGATGCGGCGCAGTTCGGCGGCGGAGGTGTCGACGGCGTCACGGCGGGTCTCGGTCAGGACACGCACCCGCTCGGCGAGTTCGCCCTGGTGGGAGCCGAGGACCGCGCCGGTGAGCCGGAAGTGGGCGTCCAGCAGGCGCGGGGTGAGCCAGTACGCGGCGACGAGGAGGACGGCGCCCAGGGCGGCGGCGTAGAGCGCGGTGGTCTGGTCGGAGACGGGCACGAAGCCGTACCAGTAGGTGTCGGACCAGACCCGCCACAGCCCGGCCGCGATCACGAACCCCTCCAGCGGGTAGAGCGGCAGGCAGAAGGCCAGCAGCGCGGTGACGAAGCCCGCCGTCATGTCGACCGGGAGCCAGAGGAAGTCCCGCCAGGTCGCCGGGTCCCTGAGCATGCCGAAGGTGCGCGCCCACGGGTTGGCGCCCTCGGGCAGCGGCCGGTACGCCCGCTGGATCCGCACCCCGCCCCACTGCGCGGCGAGCAGCCGCCGCCAGTCGGCGAACATCCGCACGCCGGTCAGCACCCAGGGTGTGGTGACGATACCGATCCCGACGGGGATCAGGGCGACGGACACGAGGGGCAGGGAGAAGCAGAGCACCGCGCCGGGCAGGGAGATCAACGCCAGCGCGAGTCCCCGCACGGCCGCCAGCCCCACGTTCCGTGCCCCACGCCCGGCCCGCCGGGCTTCGCTCTTCGTCTCGATCGTCGTCATGCCGTCAGTCTCGCCGAGGCGACGGCGCTCAGGCACTGGGTCCGGCACCCCGGTCGGGGGGTGGTGCCAGGTACACCCCCGCCGGCCCGCCGCCGGGTCCGTCGACCGGTCCGGCGCCGGGTCCACTGCCCGGCCCGGCGCCCGGTCTGTCGCCGGGTCGGTTGTCGGGTGTACCGGCCGGTCCGCCGCCGGGTCTACCGGCCGGTCCCGCCGCCGGGTCCGCCACCCGGCCCGCCACCCGGCCCGGCGCCCGGTCCGTCGCCGGGTCGGTCGCCGGGTCAGCCGTCGTGGGCCGCGAGCGCCTTCGCCTCCGTCTCGGGGTCCAGTCCCACCGGCGGCCGGTCCGGGCGCCGGGGTGCCGTGCCGCCGATGTCCCGCAGCCAGGCCCAGGTGTCGGCGACGGTGTCGGCGGCCGGCCGGCAGCGCAGGCCCGTCGCCAGGGCCCGGGAGACGTCCGCGCTCTGGAGGGCGTCGTGCAGTTCGCTGCCCGGCGGCGTCCACACCGGCAGCTGGCCCCACGGCTCGATGCCGGCGTCGAGGACCGTGCCGGGATCGAGCCAGCGCAGCTCCGCCGCGCCGCCCGTCGTCCGTACGCAGGCGTCGAGCAGGGCGCCCATGGTGGTGTGCCCCGGCGGGGAGACCAGGTTGAAGGCGCCGCCCAGCTCCCGCTCCACCGACCCGAGCACCCAGTCGGCGAGGTCGCGGACGTCGACGTACTGGAGGGGGAGGTCCCGGGGGCCGGGCGCGAGCACCGGGCCGCCGCGCGCGACGCGGTTCAGCCACCAGGGCAGCCGGCCGATGTTCTCGTACGGACCGAGGATCAGTCCGGCCCGGACGAGCACCGAGCGGTCCGCGCCGAAGGCGTCCAGCACGGCGAGTTCGGCGCCCCGCTTGTCCCGGGCGTAGTCGGTCGGCCCGGCGTCCGCCGAGGCGCCCTCGACGAGCGGGGCGTCCTCGGTGTACCCGGCGGGCGGGGCCCACGCGTACACCGAGCAGCTCGACACGTACACGTACCGCCCGACGCGGCCCCGCAGCAGCCGCGCCGCGTCCCGTACCACGTGGGGCGCCGCCGACCAGGTGTCGACGACGGCGTCCCACGTGCCGTCCGCCAGGGCGGCGAGCCCGTCGGGGGCGGTGCGGTCGCCGTGCAGCGCCCGCGCCCCCGGCGGCGGGGCGTGCCGTCCGCGGTGGAGGAGGGTCACCTCCCAGCCGCGCCCGAGCGCCGCCTCCACCACGGCCCGCCCCACGAACTCCGTACCGCCCAGCACCAGTAGCCTCATGGAGGCCACTGTGCCCGCTACGGCGGCCGGGGGGAACGCCCGTCTGCCGACAGCAGAGACTCAGCGTCCGGCGGGCGGCGTGTACTTGTAGCCGACCCGCCGCACGGTCTGGATCGTCCGGCGGTGCTCGGCGCCGAGCTTGCGGCGCAGCCGGGCCACGTGCACGTCGACGGTCCGGCCGTCGCCCACGTGTCCGTACCCCCACACCGTGGTCACCAGCTGGTCGCGGGTGTGCACCCGGTGCGGGTGCGTGACGAGGTGGGCGAGCAGTTCGAACTCCAGGTAGGTCAGGTCGAGTTCGCGGCCGTCCACGGCGGCGGTGCGTCGCGCGGTGTCGATCCGGACCAGCGGGTCGCCCCCCTGGCCGCCGCCCCGGCCCACGGCGTCGTCACCCGGGTCCGTCCGTACCGGCCCGGACGCGCCGAACGGGAGGAGCGGCCGCTGGTCGGCCGGGACCAGCACCAGGTAGCCGACCATCGGCGGCCGGCCCGGCAGGGAGGGCAGGGCGTGCGGGGGAGCGGGCAGCCAGGTGGCGCCCGGCGGCAGCAGGTCCGCGACGTCCACCGTCTCGTCCCGGTCGACGGCACGCAGCCGGTGCCGGGGAGCGCCGGGAGCCGACGGGGCGGGGACGGGCGTGGGGGAGTCGAGGGGGACGGTGGACAGGGAACGGGTGGTCGCCATGAGACGTCAGCTCTTTCGCGCGAGAGGTTCGTCGGGTGGGGCGACGGGCGCGAGTGGATGATCGGGCGCGTCGCGGGACGTACGTCGTGCGCGCCGGCCGAAGGCCTGGGATACGGCTTCTAGCGGGCCGGCGCGGTCGTCGCGCGGCAACACACCCGGTCGAAGTCGTCGTGCTGACGGGAGGGCCAGAAGGGCTCGAGGTCATGGCGACCCGTCGAGTCGTGCTTCCGGAAGCCGGTCATGGGCCCATTGAAGCAGAGACCCGCCCTCGGCAGGACCCTTCTCTCACTGCGTGGACACCTCCGGCGGGAAACAGCCGGCGGCCCGGTCGTCCCACCGGCCCGGCGGCAGCGCGAAGGGGTGCCCACCGTGACGGCGGGCACCCCTTCGCGCGAGCGGGACGGATCAGACCTGGCCGGCCTTCTCCAGCGCCGTGCAGCAGGTGTCGACGAGCAGGCGGGTCACCACGTACGGGTCGACGTTGGCGTTCGGACGGCGGTCCTCGATGTAGCCCTTGCCGTCCTTCTCGACCTGCCACGGGATGCGGACCGAGGCGCCGCGGTCGGAGACGCCGTAGGAGTACTCGTTCCACGGGGCGGTCTCGTGCAGGCCGGTGAGGCGGTCGTCGATGCCGGCGCCGTAGTTCTTGACGTGGTCCATCGGCTTGGAGCCCTCACCGAGCGACTCGGCGGCGGTGATGATCGCGTCGTAGCCCTCGCGCATCGCCTTGGTGGAGAAGTTGGTGTGCGCGCCCGCGCCGTTCCAGTCGCCCTTGACCGGCTTGGGGTCGAGGGTCGCGGAGACACCGAAGTCCTCGGCGGTGCGGTAGAGCAGCCAGCGGGCGACCCAGAGCTGGTCGGAGACCTCCAGCGGGGACAGCGGGCCGACCTGGAACTCCCACTGGCCCGGCATGACCTCGGCGTTGATGCCGGAGATGCCGAGGCCCGCCTTGAGGCAGTTGTCCAGGTGCGCCTCGACGACGTCACGGCCGAAGATCTCGTCCGAGCCGACACCGCAGTAGTAGCCGCCCTGCGCGGCCGGGAAGCCGCCCTCGGGGAAGCCGAGCGGGCGGGCGCCCTTGAAGAAGGTGTACTCCTGCTCGATGCCGAAGATCGGTTCCTGCGCGGCGAACCGCTCGGCCAGCTCGACCAGCGCGGCGCGGGTGTTGCTCGGGTGCGGCGTCATGTCCGTGTCGAGGACCTCGCACAGGACCAGGATGTCGTCGCCGCCGCGGATCGGGTCGGGGCAGGAGAAGACCGGCTTGAGGACGCAGTCCGAGGAGCTGCCCTCGGCCTGGTTGGTGGAGGAGCCGTCGAAGCCCCAGACCGGCAGGGCGGCCAGACCCGCGGGGGCGTCCGTGATGATCTTCGTCTTGGAACGGAGCTTGGCCGTCGGCTCGGTGCCGTCGATCCAGATGTACTCGGCCTTGAAGGTCACGGGGACACATCCTTCGGGGTGGGTCTGGGCGCACTTGCGGGTGCTGCGGCACTGGGGCATCCGTGGCGCCGCGTCTACTGCCGTGCAGCGTGCCAACAGGCGATTTCCCGTCCGTTGCCCGTATGTGAACCCCGTGTTACCTGGGCCCGGTGTGGTGCGTCTCTCACGTGTGCCGGGCCCGGCAACGGGTCGGGGGTGACCGGGCCTCACTCCACCTTCTCGATCAGCGCCCGCCGGATCAGGAACTTGCCCTCCTCCCGGACCTGTTCGAACGCGGCGTCGTTGAGCAGCACGCAGCTGCCGGAGACGGAGGCGACCTCCACCGTCGTGGACCTGTCGTTGTCCAGGTTGGTCACCTTGAGCCGGGTGCCCACCGGGAACCGGTCGCTGGAGGCGGCGGGCGCGCCGCCCTCGCCGGAGAGGGTGACGGTGGAGCCGGCGCACACCTGCTCCCCGGCCCGCGCGGCAGCGCCACCCGCCTGGTCGCCCGCCTGGTCGCCCGCGCGGTCGCCTGCCTGGCTTTCCCCCTGGTCACCGGCGTCCTGGCCGTCCTGCGGCGGCTGCGTGGTCCGAGAGTCCTGAGCCGACTCCCCGACCGTGCAGCCGGACGCCTCCTGCTGGCGCTCGATCTCCGCGACGACCGCCTCGCGGTTGGCGATCCGCGCCTCGGACTGCGCGTCGGGATCGGCCCGCTGGCCCTCGATGAACCGCCGGTTGTTGCCGAGCGCGGTGGCCAGGCCCTGGCAGACGGAGGAGTCCTGAGCGGCCTTCGCCCGGGCGTCCTGGGTGGTCTGCGCGGCGTTCGAGGCGTTCGCCGTCACGAAGGCCCCGCCGCCCGCCACCGTCGCGGCACCGACCAGGAGCGCGATCTTCTTCTTCGTACCGAGAGTTCTCCTGCGCGACATGCGCGCCTCCTGAAGAGGTAGGGGAGCGTACGCCGCTATGTACGGGATACCGAACGGAGTTGCTCAGCGGTCGCGCGGACACGCGCGGGTAACCTGCGTCACACGCCGCCCTGTTCGTACGCGACGACGTTGTCGTCGACGTACTGGAGCAGCCCTTCGGTCTGCCGGGTGAGCGCCTCCTCCCCGGTCTGGGCCCCGTCGCCCCACTGGCCGTTGGCGAACACCACCGACCGTACGGTCATCAGCCGCCGGAAGACGCCCGCCGACCCGGGCGGCACCGTAGGCAGTCCCGCCTCGGGCGGCGGGTCGAGCGAGACCGTCTGGTACGTCACCGGGTCCATGGAGGCCATGGCGAACACCGTTCCGGCGTCCTCCGCGCGCGCGAAGCTCGCCACGGTCACGGACACCTGCGAGCGCCGGTCTGCGTCCGTGAACAGGGCCGTGGTGAGCCGCAGGCAGCCCTCGCCCTGGTCGACCAGGGCGGCCAGCTCCGGTGACATGCCCCGGGCGCACTCGGTGGTGGTGGCGACGTCGACGCGCTGGTACCGGGAGCCGTCGGACAGGCGTACGCCGGCCTCCGGGAACGCCTGCTCGGCGCGCACGACCGGGCGCGCGAGCAGCGAGGGCAGGGCGGAGGGGGCGCCGGAGGGCGGGCCCGCGGTGACGGACGGGGCGGCGGCGGGCGAGGCGTCCGACGTGGCGGGCGCGGGAGCGGACTGGTCGCCGCGGTCGCCGTCGTCGTCGCCGAAAAGGGCCAAGACGCCGGCGACGACGGCCGCGACGAGCACGCCGCCCGTCGCCGCGGCCACCGCGAGCCGGGTACGGCGGCGTCTGCGTATGCGGTGCCGCTCGCCCTCCGGGGGCGGCTGGACCGCCCCGGGCGCGTACGGTCCGTTCATCCCGTACGGCCCGTACGGCGCCTGCTGTCCGTACGGCGCCTGCTGTCCGTACGGCGCCTGCTGTCCGTAGGGGGCGTGCGGGCCGTGCTGGCCGTACCGGATTTCTTGATCATCGTGGGTCATGGCGGCGCAGGGTAACAGCGCGGACCGCCCCGAGTCGCGGTGACCGACATTCCGTGTGCTACCGGGACAGAGCGTCCCTGACCGCCTCGTCGGTGCGGCCCACCACGGCCGTTCCGTCGTCCGCCGTGATGATCGGACGCTGGATCAGCTCGGGGTGCTCGGCGAGCGCCGTGACCCAGCGATCGCGTGACGCGTCGTCACGGGCCCAGTCCTTCAGGCCGAGTTCCTTGGCGGCGGCCTCCTGGGTGCGGGTGATGTCCCAGGGTTCGAGGCCGAGGCGGGTGAGCACCTCGCGGATCTCGTCCTCGCTCGGTACGTCCTCCAGGTAGCGGCGGACGGTGTACTCGGCTCCCTCGGCGTCGAGCAGGCCGATCGCGCTGCGGCACTTGGAACAGGCCGGGTTGATCCAGATCTCCATGCGGCACACGGTAGCCCGAGGGGCGCGAAAACCCGTTCGCCCCGTGCGTCCCAGCGACCCCGAAAGCCCTTGTGGCCAGGGGCTTTTGTCAGTGGTGGGCGGTAAAATAGAAGCAGTGTTCGAGGGTGTCGCCGGGGGGTCCGGCCGGCGCCCTGACCGCGACAGGAGGATGCCCGTGCCCGCTGCCGCACTGAAGCCGAAGCCGTTGCCCACCCAGTCCACCGCCAAGCGGCCCGTTCTGCTCGATCTGCCGTACGAGCCCGTGGAGAAGCGTCCGCTGCCGGCGGGCCGCCCCCGCGAGTGGTACGTGACGCACAACCGCCGGCTCAAGGCGATGCGCCTGGCCATCGCCCTGCTCGACTCCGGCGTCTACCTGCCCGGACAGGCGCGCAACGCGCGGATACGGAGGGCCGCCGAGACCATCGGCGTCCACCCGCCGTCGGACACGACGTGCCACATGGTGCGGGCGCTGATGCGGTACTCGCGCTGAGCCCACGCCGGACACCGCCGCTTCCCGCGCGGTGTCCGGCGCCTAGTAGGGCGCCCGGAAATCGGCGTACCCCAGCAGGACGATCACCGCCGCCACACAGCCCAGCACCACGGCGGTGGAGACCCAGGACGACCGGCGTCCGGAGCGGCCCACGTGCTCGGGATCGGCGCGGAAGGGGACCGGTCCGGGCGGGTTCTCCTTCCAGCGCGCGGCGAGCATCCGGGCCCGCGCGGAAGGTTCCTTGCGCTCGGCGCCGTCCGCCCACCTCAGGTCGAACTCCCGCTCCTCGTCGTCCCGTTCGGACATGTCCGATCCCTCTCCCCGTCCCCTGACTCGAACAACCGTGTCAGTATCCATGATCCCGGGCCGGGTTCCGCCAGGGGCGGTTTCCGGCCGACGACGGCGCCCCCGCCCCCTGACGAACAGGGGACGGGGGCGCCGGACGACCCGGGCCGGCCTGAGCCGACCGGGAGACGATCACACGTCGAAGTACATCTCGAACTCGTGCGGGTGCGGACGCAGCTGCAGCGGCGCGATCTCGTTGGCGCGCTTGAAGTCGATCCACGTCTCGATCAGGTCCGGCGTGAACACGTCGCCCTGGAGGAGGAACTCGTGGTCGGCCTCCAGGCGGTCCAGGACCGCGCCCAGCGAGGTCGGGACCTGCGCCACGTTGGCGTGCTCCTCGGGAGCCAGCTCGTAGAGGTCCTTGTCGATCGGCTCGGCCGGCTCGATCTTGTTCTTGATGCCGTCCAGGCCCGCGAGGAGCAGCGCCGAGAAGGCCAGGTACGGGTTGCCGGAGGCGTCCGGGGCGCGGAACTCGACGCGCTTGGCCTTCGGGTTCGAGCCCGTGATCGGGATGCGCATCGCGGCGGAGCGGTTGCGCTGCGAGTACACCAGGTTCACCGGCGCCTCGAAGCCCGGCACCAGGCGGTGGTAGGAGTTCACCGTCGGGTTGGTGAAGGCCAGCAGCGACGGGGCGTGCTTGAGGATGCCGCCGATGTAGTAGCGGGCGGTGTCGGACAGGCCGGCGTAGCCCTGCTCGTCGTAGAAGAGCGGCTCGCCGTTCGACCACAGCGACTGGTGGACGTGCATGCCCGAACCGTTGTCACCGAAGATCGGCTTCGGCATGAAGGTCGCCGTCTTGCCGTTCTTCCACGCCACGTTCTTCACGATGTACTTGAAGAGCTGGAGGTCGTCGGCGGCGGCCAGCAGCGTGTTGAACTTGTAGTTGATCTCGGCCTGGCCGGCGGTGCCCACCTCGTGGTGCTGGCGCTCGACCTGGAGGCCGGAGCGCTCCAGCTCCAGGGAGATCTCGGCACGCAGGTCGGCGAAGTGGTCGACCGGCGGGACCGGGAAGTAACCGCCCTTGTAGCGGACCTTGTACCCGCGGTTGTCCTCCAGCGCACCGGTGTTCCAGGCGCCGGCCTCGGAGTCGATGTGGTAGAAGGACTCGTTCGCGCTGGTGGCGAAGCGGACGGAGTCGAAGACGTAGAACTCCGCCTCCGGGCCGAAGAACGCCGTGTCCGCGATGCCGGTGGAGGCGAGGTAGGCCTCGGCCTTCTTCGCCACGTTCCGCGGGTCGCGGGAGTACTGCTCGCCCGTGATCGGGTCGTGGATGAAGAAGTTGATGTTGAGGGTCTTATCCCGGCGGAACGGGTCGACGCGCGCGGTGGACAGGTCGGGGCGCAGCGACATGTCCGACTCGTGGATGGCCTGGAAGCCGCGGATCGAGGAGCCGTCGAAGGCCTGCTCGTCGTCGGGGTCGAACGCGGCGGCGGGCAGCGTGAAGTGCTGCATGACGCCCGGCAGGTCGCAGAACCGGACGTCGACGAACTTGACGTCCTCGTCGGCGATGTACTTCTTGGCCTCGTCGGCGTTCTGGAACATCCAGCTCCTCCTACTCCCGACCGTCCCGCCGGGGTGGTAGATCGTTCGTGCGGCCAGTGCGGGTGGCACACGCTTCTTCGACCCTAGGGACGGGTGATTTCTCGGGCGTGACCCATTTGTTTCGCAGAAGTTAACCGGCTCCGTTCCAGCCTAGGCCCCCTGCGCCCCCCGCACACCCCGTCGTGCGCCGCCGCTCGCACCCCTCCGTCCGGTGGTCAAATACGGGCGCAGTACCGTGGACGGGTGGACAACAGGCAAGCAATCGGATCGTGGCTGTCCGGGCCGCGCGCGGCCATCGAAGAGGCCGGCGCCGATCTCGGATACCGGGGTGAGCAGCTCGGGCTGCCCGAGGAGGGACCGGGCTCGATCGCCCGTCCGGGGCGGCGGCTCGGCGCGCTGGCCGTGGACTGGGCCCTGTGCCTCTTGATCGCATACGGCCTGATCACGGACGGCTACGACCAGGCGACCGGCAACTGGGCCCTGCTGATCTTCTTCGTGCTGAGCGTGCTGACCGTCGGCACGGTCGGCTTCACCCCGGGCAAGCGCCTCTTCGGCCTGCGCGTGCTGGACCTGGGCACGGGCCGCCCGAGCCCCGTGCGCGCCCTGCTGCGCTCCGTCCTGCTGTGCGTCGCCATCCCGGCGCTGGTCTGGGACCGCGACGGCCGGGGCCTGCACGACCGGCTGGCGCGCACCGTGGAAGTACGGATCTGACGACGCCGGTACGGAGACCGGTACAGCGACCGGTCGGTACGGCGACCGGTACAGCGACCGGTCGGTACGGCGACCGGTACAGCGACCGGTACGGCGAGGGGGCGCCCGGATCTCTCCGGGCGCCCCCTCGCCGTACCGGCGTCTTGAGGTGCCGCTGTCGGGTCGTGAAGCCCCGTCGGGTCAGCGCCCCCTGGGGTTGCCGCCCTTGGGCATGCGCATGCCCTTCGGCATCGGGCCCTTGGGGAGCGGCATGTTGCTCATCAGGTCGCCGAGGGCGCGCAGCCGGTCGTTGGTCACGGTGACCTGCGGGCCGGACAGCACACGGGGCAGCTTGAGCATGGTGGTGCGCAGCTTCTTCAGCTCCACCTGGCCCTCGCCGGTGCCCACGACCAGGTCGTGCACGGGCACGTCGGCGACGATGCGGTTCATCTTCCGCTTCTCGGCGGCGAGCAGGGACTTCACCCGGTTCGGGTTGCCCTCCGCCACCAGCACGATGCCGGCCTTGCCGACCGCGCGGTGCACCACGTCCTGGTTGCGGTTCATCGCCACCGCGGGCGTCGTCGTCCAGCCCCGGCCGATGTTGTCCAGCACGGCCGCCGCCGCGCCGGGCTGGCCCTCCATCTGGCCGAAGGCCGCCCGCTCGGCCCGGCGTCCGAAGACGATCGCCGTCGCGAGGAAGGCGAGCAGTACGCCCAGGATGCCCAGATAGATGGGGTGACCGATCAGGAAACCGATCGCGAGGAAGACACCGAAGACGACGATGCCGACACCCGCGAGTACAAGACCGATCTTCTTGTCGGCCTTGCGGGTCATCTTGTAGGTCAGAGCGATCTGCTTCAGTCGCCCGGGATTCGCAGCGTCCGCTGCAGGTTCCTTCCTCGCCATGGCACGAAGTCTACGTGGCCCCGAAAGCGCCGACGACGGCAGTGCCCGGCGCGGGCGGACGGCGTGCGGGCGGGAGAGGGGTCAGAGGCGTCCGGCGACGGACTGCGACAGCACGCGCTCCGTCTCGATCCGGTCCTTGGCGCGGCGGCGGTCCTCCAGCACGGAGGTCCAGGCGTTGCGCCGCGCGGTGCGCTGGCCGCCGCTCATCAGCAGCGACTCGACGGCCCGCAGGGCGGTGGTGAACGACGGGATGGCGGTGGCGCGAACGGCGGTGGCGCGAACGGGCGCGGCCTGCATCGTGGAGGTCCCCCCTCGGTACGGCTCCGGGTACGGAGACGGGTGTACGTGGCGTGATACCAGGGTCACTGATTGGTGTTACCAGGGCGTGACCCGCCGGTCAAACCGACATGAAGCCGCGATGCCGGGCCCCGGAACGCGGACGCGGCCCCGACCGGTGTCCTCATCTGCGGGGACGGTCGGGACCGCGGCGTATCGGCCACTACTGGCGAGTAGGGGCCTTGTGCGTGAATTCACACGCTAATCGCGTGGCCGCTCACACGGCGGTGGTCTGACGCTGCTCCATGGCCATCTGGTAGAGCCGTCCGGCGCGGTAGGAGGACCGCACCAGCGGGCCCGACATCACGCCGGAGAAACCGATCTGCTCGGCCTCGTCCTTCAGCTCCACGAACTCGTGCGGCTTCACCCAGCGCTCGACGGGGTGGTGGCGCACGGACGGGCGCAGGTACTGCGTGATGGTGATCAGCTCGCAGCCGGCCTCGTGCAGCTGCTTCAGGGCCTCGCTGATCTCCTCGCGGGTCTCGCCCATGCCGAGGATCAGGTTCGACTTGGTGACCAGGCCGTAATCGCGGGCCTCGGTGATGACCTTCAGGGAGCGCTCGTAGCGGAAGCCGGGGCGGATGCGCTTGAAGATGCGGGGGACCGTCTCGACGTTGTGCGCGAAGACCTCAGGGCGGGAGGCGAAGACCTCCTGGAGCAGCTCCGGCACCGCGTTGAAGTCGGGGGCGAGCAGCTCGACCTTGGTGCGGCCGGCCTCGCGCTGAGCCGTCTGCTGGTGGATCTGGCGCACCGTCTCGGCGTACAGCCAGGCGCCGCCGTCCGGCAGGTCGTCGCGGGCGACGCCGGTGATGGTGGCGTAGTTCAGGTCCATGGTGACCACGGACTCGCCGACCCGGCGCGGCTCGTCGCGGTCGAGCGCCTCGGGCTTGCCGGTGTCGATCTGGCAGAAGTCACAACGCCGGGTGCACTGGTCGCCGCCGATGAGGAAGGTCGCCTCGCGGTCCTCCCAGCACTCGTAGATGTTGGGACAGCCGGCTTCCTGGCAGACGGTGTGCAGGCCCTCGCTCTTCACGAGGTTCTGCATCTTGGTGTACTCGGGGCCCATTTTCGCCCGGGTCTTGATCCACTCGGGCTTGCGCTCGATGGGGGTCTGGCTGTTGCGGACCTCCAGGCGCAGCATCTTGCGTCCGTCGGGTGCGACTGCGGACACGACCGGCTCCCTAGCGTTTGATTCTTCGGCGTTCTTCAGGGTACGCCCGTTGATTTGTTGCCCGGCGAGGGTGCTGGCCCTGCTGGGGGCTGCCGCCCCCAGACCCCCCGCTTTCGGCCTGACGGCCTCGTCCTCAAACGCCGGACGGGCTGGATTTATGCCGCCGGTGCCTTCTCGATCACCCGGGGCTTGAGGTCCGCGTGCTCCAGGACCTCCCGCAGATGGCGCTCCGCCACCGGCAGCACCTCCTCGATGGTCACGTCGCGCCCCAGCTCGTTCGCCAGGGAGGCGACGCCCGCGTCGCGGATGCCGCACGGGATGATCTTGTCGAACCACTTGTTGTCCGGGTTCACGTTCAGCGCGAAGCCGTGCATGGTGACGCCCTTGGCGACCCGGATGCCGATCGCCGCGATCTTGCGGTCCTCGCGGCGCTGGCCCGCGTTGGACGGGGCGTACTCGGGGCCGTTCAGCCGCGGGTCGAACTCGTCGTCGGTCAGCCGGGGGTCGAAGTCCAGGGAGAGGCCGCCGAGCGCCGGGCGCCGCTCCACCGGGTCGCCGAGCACCCACACGCCGCTGCGGCCCTCGACCCGGGTGGTCTCCAGGCCGAACTCCGCGCAGGTGCGGATCAGGGCCTCCTCCAGCCGCCGTACGTGGGCCACCACGTCCACGGGGCGCGGGAGCTTCTGGATCGGGTAGCCCACGAGCTGGCCCGGCCCGTGCCAGGTGATCTTGCCGCCGCGGTCCACGTCGATCACCGGCGTGCCGTCCAGCGGGCGCTCGCTCTCCTCGGTGCGCCGGCCGGCGGTGTAGACCGGCGGGTGTTCGAGGAGCAGCACGGTGTCGGGCACCTCGTCGGCGAACCGCGCGGCGTGCACCCGGCGCTGCTCGTCCCACGCCTCCTGGTACTCGACGCGTTCGGCACCGAACCCCATTCGGACGAAGCGCAGCTCACTCACGGCACGTGCCTCCCTGCAAGGTCGTCAGGCACGAACCGTGCCCATGCCACTGTACGACCGCCCGCTCGTCGTCAGCCGGGCGGGCAATCCTCACACGATCGGATGAATGCCGCCCGAGATGTGCGATCGGGTGTTTACTCTCCGCTACATTCGCGCCGTTCACGAGGCCATAAGGGCTGCTCACAGGCGCTCCGGGCACTTCGAACAGCCCGGAAGGCAGGAGACCGCACCGCACCATGACGGAACGACCCGCGCAGCGCACCCCCAACCGCCAGCTCGCCGCGCTCATCGCCGAAGCGGGGTTCTCGAACGCGGGTCTCGCGCGTCGCGTCGACCAGCTCGGACTCGAACACGGCCTGGACCTGAGATACGACAAGACGTCCGTCACCCGGTGGCTGCGCGGCCAGCAGCCCCGCGGCACCACCCCGGCCCTGATCGCCGAGGTCTTCACCCGGCGCCTGGGCCGCCGCCTCAGCGCGCAGGACCTCGGCCTGGACGCCTGCGCGCCCGTCTACGCGGGGCTGGAGTTCGCTGCCACCCCGGACGAGGCCGTCGACATCGTCGGCGGGCTGTGGCGCAAGGACTCCGGCAGCCACGCCGAACTCCGCAAGATCGCCTTCACCCCGGCGGGCCTCGTCGTGCCCAGCCGGGACTGGCTGATCGGCCGCGCCGACGAGAAGGTGTCCCGCTCCGAGGTGCCCGTCCGCATCCCCGCGCAGGGCCGCCCGGCCACCGTCCGGGGGCCGGTGCCGCTGGACCCGGCCCGTCGGCGGGCCCCGGCCGAGCGCGGCCCCGGGCAGAAGGTCACCGGCGGCGACCTGGCCGCGCTGCGGTCGGTCGGCGAGCTGTTCCGCAGCCTGGACGACCGGTACGGCGGGGGACACGCCCGCCAGGCCCTCGTGCGGTACCTGGAACACGAGCTGGAGCCCATGCTGCGGGGCACCTACGGCGAGCAGACCGGCCGCCGGCTGTTCGCCGCCGCCGCCGACCTGACCCGGCTCGCGGGCTGGACGTCGTACGACATCGCCGCGCACGGCCTGGCCCAGCGCTACTTCGTGCAGGCGCTGCGGCTCGCGCAGGCGGCGGGGGACCGGGCGTACGGCTCGTACGTGCTGGTCACGATGAGCCGGCAGGCCGTCTACCTCGGGCACGGGCGGGAGGCGGTGCAGCTCGCGCGGGTGGCGCAGCAGGGGGTCGGGACGTCCGCGCCGCCGGTCGTCCAGACGCTGCTGCACGCCGCCGAGGCGCGGGCGCACGGCCTGCTCGGCGAGGTACGGGCCTGCACCGCCTCGCTGGTCCGGGCCGAACGCGCCCTCGAGGCCGCCCGGCCCGGCGACGAGGTGCCGCACTGGGCGCGCTTCTTCGACGAGGCCCAGCTCGCCGACGAGTTCGGCCACTGCCACCGCGACCTCCAGCAGTACCGCGCCGCCGCCCAGTACGCGGAGCGCTCGCTGCTGCTGCGCGCCCCCGTGTACGCCCGCAGCCGGCTGTTCTGCCGGGTCGTCCTCGCCACCGCGCGGCTCGGCCTCGGCGAACTCGACCAGGCCTGCCAGCTGGCCGCCGAGGCGGCGGGGCAGGCGGCCGAGATGCGCTCGGCACGGGCCACGGAGTACGTCCGCGACTTCGAGAGGCGCCTGGAGCCGTACAAGGACGCTGCACCGGTACGGGGGTACCGCGACAAGGTCGCGGCGCTCGGGTGACCGGGGCGGGCGCCTCCCGGCCGTGCGGCCGGGAGGGCGGCCCGCGGCGGCCGGGAGGCGCCGAGCACGGCGGCGGGGACGCGGGCTGCCGGGTGTGTCGCTACGCGGCGGCGCTGGCTGTCGGGGCCGGGTCCGCCGCATGCATGGGCCGGCCCGCCCCCAGGTCCGTCAGGATCGCCGCCGAGGCCCGGTGGGCCGAGTGCAGCGCGCCCCGGACGTCGCTGGTGTCACGGTGGTCGCCGCACACGTACAGGCCGGCCAGCAGCCGCACCGGCCTGCGCGGGTCGTGCGGCGGGCGCATCGCGGGCACCGCCTCGGGCGTGTGGTGGACGGCGAGGGTCTCCCAGCGGGTGGTCGGGACGCCGTACAGGCGGGACAGGTGGACGCGTACGGCGGTGTCCACGCCGGACGGCGGAGCGCCGAGGACCGTCGACGAGACGAGGGCGCGCCCGGCCGGCGCCCGGGACGGGTCCACGTGACTGATCACCGCCGTGTGGGCGACCGGGCCGCCGCGATCCGCGTCGAGCAGCAGGGCCGTCCCGGTCGTCGGCGGTTCGTCCGTCGCGTGGTGCACCACCGTCACCGGGTGGAAGTCCGGCACCCGCAGACCCGGCAGCAGCTCGGCGGCGGCGCGGGCGTCGGTCGCCACCAGCACCGCCCGGCAGCGGATGACGCCGTGCTCGGCCGTGGTCACGGCGTTGGTCGCCACCGAGGTGACCCGGACGCCGGTGTGCACGGTGCCCGGCGGCAGCCCCCGCGCCAACAGCTCCGGCAGCGCCTCGGCGCCTCCCTCGGGCAGCCCCAGCCGCCCGCCCGCGAAGGCGCGTAGCGCGAGGTCGGCGCACCGGCTGGAGGTCGTGAGGCCGGGGTCGCACAGCAGGGCGGCGAGCAGCGGGCGCAGGAAGCCGTCGATGGTGCGGGCCGGCAGCCCGCGGAGCGCCGGCGCCTCGGCGGCGGACAGCTCGGGGCGGGCCAGCAGCCGGTCGGCGGGGGTGGCCGCGAGGCGGGCCAGCGCGGCGCCGAGCCTGGCCTGGTCCACGGCGGTGCCGAGCGGGGCGCCCGCGCGCTGCCGGGACGCGGGGAGGGACCGGCCCGGCGGCCGGGGCACGGCGACCGGGCGCCGGGGCGCGGGAACCGAGCGGGGGGCGCTCGCCAGGGCGCGCACGACGTGGAGTGCGCCCCTCGCGCCCCTTGCACTCCGCGCGCTCGCCGGGGCGCCCGCGCGATGGTGACGGCCCTCGCTGTGCAACAGGACCCCGGGGGCGAAGGGCAGCAGCACGAGGCCCTCCAGGCCGGGGGCGAGGCGCGCGTCGGTGGGTCCCATGGGCAGCGGCCGGCCGATTCTGTCGAGCCGGAAGCCGTCCACCTTCTCGGTCGCCGTCCGCCCGCCCACGCAGTGGGCGGCCTCCAGGACCGTGGTCGTCACTCCTGCGCTGGTCAGCTGTTGCGCCGCGGCGAGTCCGGCGATGCCGGCCCCCACGACGACGACGTCCGCCTGGTACGCGGGCTCAAGCACGTGCCCCTCCTCGAGGTTGCGCGGCCGCTGGAGACGTCATGCCCCCAACCGGCTTGAGGGATACCCGAGTTCGCTTCGAGGTTAGGGCCGTACATGGTCAGGGGGAGTCGCACGGAGGCAGGGCACGGTCGCACGGTGGTCGCATACGGTCGGCGAACGGTCGCCGTACGCACTCCGGGGAGCTGCCCCCTCCGCTCACAGCGCCGCCCCCCTCACAGCCCCCTCCGCTCACAGCGCCGCCCGGATCGCCCCGTCGATCTCCGGGAAGGCGAAGCGGAAACCCGACTCCAGCAACCGGGCGGGAAGCACCCGGGCGCTGCCCAGGACGTCGCCGGCCATCTCGCCGAGCACCGAGCGCAGGACCGGCGCGGGCACCGCGAAGGGGGCGGGCCTGCGCAGGACGCGCCCCATCGCCACCGTGATCTCACGGTTCGTCAGCGGGTGCGGGGCGGTCAGGTTGAACGGGCCGGACAGGTCCTCGCGGTCCAGCAGGTGCCGCAGCGCCGCCACCTCGTCGTGCAGCGCCACGAACGACCAGTACTGGGACCCGTCGCCCAGCCGGCCGCCGAGCCCCGCCCGGAAGAGCGGGAAGAGCCGGCCCCACGCCCCGCCCCCGCGGGCGACGACCAGCCCGGTCCGGGCGAACACCGTGCGCACACCCGCGCGCCGGGCCGGTGCCGCCGCGCCCTCCCACTCCACGCACACGGACGGCAGGAAGCCCTCGCCGGCCGGCGCGCTCTCGTCGACGGGCCGGTCGCCGGTCTCGCCGTAGAAGCCGATCGCACTGCCGTTCAGGAACACCCGCGGCGGCTCGTCCAGCGAGGCGACGGCCTCCGCGAGCGCCGCCGTGCCGTGCACCCGGCTGGTGCGGATGCGTGTCTTGTACGCGTCGGTCCAGCGGTGGTCGCCCACCCCCGCCCCGGCCAGGTTGACCACGGCGTCGCACCCCGCGAGACCGGCGGTGTCCACCCGCCCGCCCTCCGGATCCCAGCGCACCTCGTCGGGGCCCCGGGGCGGGCGGCGCACCAGGCGCACCACCTCGTGCCCGTCCGCGGTCAGGGACCGCACCAGAGCGCCGCCGATCAGCCCGGACGCGCCGGCCACCACGACGCGGGAACGTGCCCTGTCCATACGTCCATCCTCCATGCGCCCATCCTGCCGGGTGGCCCCGCGAAAACCCCGGACCGGCTCCCGGCCGCCCGACGTACAGTGATCGTCATGCCAGCTCCGCACATACGCCGCGCCAGGCCCGAGGACGAGCAGCCGCTGCGCCGACTCGACCGCGACACCTGGTCCTACCTGCACGCCGTCTCGCCGCCGCCGGGACCGGACGACCCCTTCTTCCGGGACACCTCGGGCCCCGACGACCACCTGGTCGCCGAACTCGACGGTGCCGTCGTCGGCTACGTCCGTCTCGGCTTCCCCACGGGGCTGGCCTCCAACGCCCACGTGCGCCAGATCCGCGGGCTCGCCGTCGCCGGCGCGGCTCGCGGCGAGGGAGTCGGCCGGGCCCTGGTGCGCGCCGCCGTCGAGGAGGCCCGCCGGCTGGGCGCGCGGCGCATCACCCTGCGGGTCCTCGGCCCCAACACCGCCGCCCGGCGGCTCTACGAGTCGGAGGGCTTCGTCGTCGAGGGCGTGCAGCCGGAGGAGTTCCACCTCGACGGCCGGTACGTCGACGACGTGCTGATGGGACAGTCGCTGGTCGCGCCCGGCCTCACGACGTGACCGGTTCGCCCGTGTCCACCGCCTCCGTCGCGCCGGCCGCGCGCCGCGCCTCGGCCGCGACCTCGTCCGCCGTCAGCACGTAACCGGTCCGGGCGTCGGAGGTGGAGCGGGCGAAGACCACCCCGTACACCCGGCCGTCGGTGGTCAGCAGCGGTCCGCCCGAGTTGCCGGGGCGGACCGTGGAGCGGACCGAGTAGATCTCCCGGGTGACGCTCTCGTCGCTGTAGATGTTCTGGCCGGTCGCCCGGATCCGGTTCGCCACCGTCGCCGCGCGCAGGTCCAGGTCGCCGTCCTGCGGATAGCCCGCGACCACCGCGGCGTCGCCGCGCTCCGCGTCGTCGTCGAACCGCAGGACGGGCGCGGACAGGTCCGGGACGTACAGCACGGCCACGTCCTTGTCCGGGTCGAACAGCACCACCCGCGCCTCGTACGCCGGGCCCACCCCGCCGACCCGCACGGTCGGGTCGTCGATGCCGGCCACCACGTGGGCGTTGGTCATCACGTGCTCGCGCGCGTAGACGAAACCGCTGCCCTCGCGGCCCTGGCCGCCGGCGACGCCCTCGACCTTCACCGTGCTGAGCCTGGCCGCGCTGGTGGCCGCCGCCGTGACGCTGTCGCCGGAGGGCTCGGCGACCTCGGCGGTCGACTCGTTCTCGAACGGGTTGAAGACCTGCGGGAACCCCGCCTCGGTCAGCGCGGACGTCGCCCGGGAGAACCACGCCGGAGTGGTGTCCGGCATCGCCCGGTGGACCGTGCCCAGCAGCGTCGAGTCCCGGATCGCCGAGGTGAGCAGCGAGGACGACGACGCCGCCAGGACACTCGCCGCCACCCATGCCACGATCAGCGCCGCCACCGCGTTCGCCACCGCCCCGCCGACGCCGTCGGCCACCCGGAGCGGGCCGGCGTCCAGCTCCCGGCGCAGCCGCAGCGCGAGCCGTCCCGCCAGCTCGTGACCCACCACCGCCGGCAGCAGCACCGTGACCACGGCGGTGACGGTCGCCGCAGTCGTCCCCGGCTCCACCAGGTCCATCACCCACGGCAGGATCCACACGCCGATCACCGCGCCGCCCACGAAGCCGGCCAGCGAGACGCAGCCGGCCACCAGCCCGCGCCGGTAACCGGACGCCGCGTAGGCCAGCACCACCAGCGCCAGCACGATGTCGAGCACGTCCACGCGATCCGCCTTTCCGCCGGGACCTGGTCGGCCCCGTACCCTCCGCCGACCCCCGGACCCGGAGTACGTGCCGGACGGGCCCGGTGATCAACCGGGCGCGCGGCTGTCCGTGCGCGGCCGCCGCCCGGGCGGGCCGGTGAGCGGACGCGTGTGCGAGGGTGCGATCAACCGGAAAACGTCGTGGACCGGGACGATGGTTCCACCGGGTGGCACAGCACACGTCGCGGGCCGACCGGATCCGCCGGACAGTGGGACCATGCGTGCCTCGAGTCGACCGCGCCGGGGCCGGGAACGCCGTGCGGTTCCCGCACCGGACGCGGCCCGCGCCCGGCGCCGGTTCCGCATACCGGGCGTGGCCGGCGCCCCGGGCCCGGGCCGCCGTCTGCCGGGACCGGTGCCGGCGCTCCTCGCCTGCCTGCCCGGCCTCGCCGCCGTCGCCGCGCTGGCCCTGTGCGCGAGCGGAGTGGAACGCGCCGCCGCCACGCACCCCCGGCAGGCCGCCGCCGACCGGCACACCGCGCCCCGGCCGCCGGTCGTGCCCCGCTCGGTCTGGCTGGGCGACGCCGCCCGCGCGCAGCCGCGCCCGCGCTACGACGACAAGGTCCTAGCGGTCTTCGTCCACCACACGGACACGCCGAACGGCTACGACTGCGCCGACGTGCCGGCCATCCTCCGGGGCGTCTACTCGGGGCAGACGGACGGCCGGGACTGGGACGACATCGGCTACAACTTCGTCGTCGACCGCTGCGGCACCATCTACGAGGGCCGCGCCGGCGGCATCGACCGGCCCGTCACCGGCGCCCACACCCAGGGCTTCAACCACCGCACCACCGGGATCGCGGCCCTCGGCACCTTCACCGCCGGGGTGCCCGTGCCCGACGCGCTGACCGACGCGATCGCCGCGCTGGCCGCCTGGAAACTCGGCCGGACCGATACCGACCCGCGGGGAAGGGCCAGCCTGGTCTCCAGCAACGGCCTCAGCCGGTACGCCGCCGGCGCCACGGCCACCCTGCCCGCCGTCGCGGGCCACGACGACGGCTACCAGACCAGCTGCCCGGGCGCGGCCCTCAGCGCCCGCCTCCCGCACATCAGGGAGGTGGCCGCCCGCCTCCAGGGCCGGACCGGCTGAGGTTGGGTGCGGGTCGTGTGCGGGCCGGGCACGGGTCGCGTGCGGTGGGACTCAGCCCTCGCCGAACCGCTCCCACAGCCGGGGGAAGCGCGCGGCGAGGGCCCGGTCGTCCTCCAGGTCGACCGGGGCGCCCAGCGGCTCCGCGGGGGCGGGCGCGATGCCCAGCTCGGGGGCGACGGTCCCGGTGAGCTGCTCGTAGGCCTCGTCGGCCGCGTAGCCCAGCTCCTCGCCGTCGCCGTCCAGCTCCTCGTCGAAGTCGTCCAGCAGTTCGGCGAGCGAGTCGGGGTCGTGCACCGCGCCCTCGTACACCTCGCGGCCCTGGCCGATCAGCCAGCAGCGGAAGTAGTCGAAGGCGTCGTCGCTGGCCCCGCCGAGCAGGATCCACGCGGCGCCCCACACGTCCCAGGTGCAGGCGCGGTTGTAACGGGCCTCGAAGTGGCGGGCGAAGTCGAGCACCAGGTCCGGGTCCATGCCGAGGAGCCGCTCCACGAGCAGGTCGGCCTGGTCCTCGGGATCGCCGTCGGCGCCCTGCCGGGCGGAGTCGATCAGCTCCCAGAACTCCGTCTCGTCCATCACGGCTCCAGCATCGGCCCTCAAGGGGGGCTACGCACGCGGAGTGCGGCGGATCGTTATGTCCCGGCCGGATCCGCGTCGCCCGGCGCACCGTCGCCGTCCACCCGCTCGCCGTACAGTGCGGCCAGCCGCCGCGCGTCCCGCGCGAACCGCTCCCGCAGCGCCGCCGGAGCCAGCACCTCCGCCTCCGGCCCGAGCCCCCTGAGCTGCGTGTGAGCCACCTCCTCGGACTCCACGGGCAGCGTCACCGTCACCCACCCGTCCGCGTCCGGCGGCTCCGCCTTCTCCAGCGCCTCCCGGGCGGACAGCGCGCCGACGGCGTACGGCAGCCCGCGCACCCCCCGGGCCGACAACCGGACCACCACCTCGGCCCGCAGGATCGACCGCGCGAACTGCTCGGCCCGCTCCGCCCAGAACGCCGGCAGGTCGAAGCCGTCGTCCCGCGCGAACCGCTCCCCGCCCGCCTCCACCGCAGTGAACCGGTCGATGCGGTACACGCGGAAGGCCCCGCCGCCCCCGTCCCGGGCGACCCGCGCGCACAGGTACCAGACCCCCGCCTTCAGCACGAGCCCGTACGGCTCCAGCTCCCGGAGGACCTCCTCCGTTCCGCGCCGGTAGCGCGCGGTGACGGGCCGGTCGTCCCAGACCGCGTCCGCGACCGCGGGCAGCAGCTCGGGGGTCTCGGGCTCCCGGAACCAGTTCGGCGCGTCCAGGTGGAACCGCTGCGCCGCCGTACGGGAGGCGTCCCGCAGGGACGGCAGCAGCGCCGCCGACACCTTCAGCCGGGCCGCCGACGCCGCGTCCTGGAGCCCCATCTCGCGCAGCGCCCCCGGCACCCCGGACAGGAACAGCGCCTCGGCCTCGCCCCGCGCCAGCCCGGTCAGGCGGGTGCGGTACCCGCCGATCAGCCGGTAGCCGCCGGCCCGCCCCCGCTCCGCGTACACCGGCACGCCCGCCTCCGACAGCGCCTGCGCGTCCCGCGTCACGGTCCGCTCCGACACCTCCAGCTCCCGGGCCAGCTCGGCGGCGGTCATCGACGGGCGGGACTGGAGGAGCAGCACCATCTTGATGAGGCGGGCAGCGCGCATCCCCACATCATGCAGGAGGCCCCCGCCGCACGGCGGGGGCCTCCTGATCGACCTGGGACGCCTACAGGCCGTAGCGCTCGCGCGCCTCCTTCACGGACGTCGCCTTGACCTCGCCGCGCCGGGCGAGCTGGGCGAGGGCCGCGACCACGATGGACTCGGCGTCGACGCCGAAGTGGCGGCGGGCGGCCTCACGGGTGTCCGACAGGCCGAAGCCGTCGGCGCCCAGCGAGGACCAGTCCTGCTCGACCCACTGCGCGATCTGGTCCGGGACCTGGCGCATGTAGTCGGAGACCGCGAGGACCGGGCCCTCGGCGCCCTGGAGCGCGCGGCGGACGTACGGCACCCGCTCCTCGCCGCGCAGCAGCGCCGCGTCGGCGTCCAGCGCGTCCCGGCGCAGCTCGGTCCAGGAGGTCGCGGACCACACGTCGGCGGCCACGCCCCACTCCTCGGCGAGCAGCTTCTGCGCCTTCAGCGCCCAGTGGATCGCCGTGCCGGAGCCGAGGAGCTGGATGCGCGGCGCGTTCGCGGCCGGGGCCAGGCCCGCCGACTCCGCCGTGTTGAACCGGTACAGGCCCTTGACGATGCCCTCGTCCACGCCGGGGGCGGACGGCTTGGCCGGCTGCGGCATCGGCTCGTTGTAGACGGTCAGGTAGTAGAAGACGTCCTGGTCCTCGCCCGGGGCGGCCTCGCCGTACATCCGGCGCAGACCCTCCTTGACGATCGCCGCGACCTCGTAGGCGAACGCCGGGTCGTACGTCAGCGCGGCCGGGTTGGTCGCCGCGATGGCGGGGGAGTGGCCGTCCGCGTGCTGCAGGCCCTCGCCGGTCAGCGTGGTCCGGCCGGCCGTGGCGCCGACCAGGAAGCCGCGGCCGAGCTGGTCGCCGAGCTGCCACATCTGGTCGGCCGTGCGCTGCCAGCCGAACATCGAGTAGAAGATGTAGAACGGGATCATCGTCTCGCCGTGCGTCGCGTACGACGTCGAGGCGGCGATGAAGTCGGCCATCGAGCCGGCCTCGGTGATCCCCTCGTTGAGGATCTGGCCGTTCTCGGCCTCCTTGTAGTACATCAGCTGGTCGCGGTCGACCGGCTCGTACGTCTGGCCCTTGGGCGAGTAGATGCCCAGGGACGGGAAGAGGCTCTCCATGCCGAAGGTGCGCGCCTCGTCGGGAACGATCGGCACCCAGCGCTTGCCGGTCTCCTTGTCGCGGACCAGGTCCTTGACCAGGCGGACGAAGGCCATGGTGGTCGCGACGTTCTGCGAGCCGGAGCCCTTGTCGAAGGACGCGAACGCCTTCTCGGGGGGCGCGGGCAGCGGCGCGACCGGGTGCACGCGGCGGGCCGGGGCCGGACCGCCGAGGGCGGCGCGGCGCTCCTGGAGGTAGCGCACCTCGGGGGAGTCGGCGCCCGGGTGGCCGTAGGGGACCACGCCGTCGACGAAGTCGCTGTCCTTGATCGGCAGGCCGAGCAGGTCGCGCATGTCCTTGAACTCGTCCACCGAGAGCTTCTTCATCTGGTGGTTGGCGTTCTTGGACGCGAAGCCGGCGCCGAGGGTGTGGCCCTTGACCGTCTGGGCCAGGATCACGGTCGGCGCGCCCTTGTGGGCGAGCGCGGCCTTGTACGCGGCGAAGACCTTGCGGGACTCGTGACCGCCGCGCGAGTAGTGGAAGCACTCGAGGATCTTGTCGTCGCTCAGCAGCTTCGCCATCTCGACGAGCGCCGGGTCCTTGCCGAAGAAGTCCTCGCGGATGTAGGCGGCGTCGCGCGTCTGGTACGTCTGCACCTGCGCGTCGGGTACCTCGCGCAGGCGGCGTACGAGCGCGCCGGTGGTGTCGAGCTGGAACAGCTCGTCCCACGCCGTGCCCCACAGCGACTTCACGACGTTCCAGCCGGCGCCGCGGAACTGGGCCTCCAGCTCCTGCACGATCTTGAAGTTGGCGCGGACCGGACCGTCGAGGCGCTGCAGGTTGCAGTTGATGACGAAGGTCAGGTTGTCCAGGCCCTCGCGGGAGGCGAGGGTGAGCGCGGTGGTGGACTCCGGCTCGTCCATCTCGCCGTCACCGAGGAACGCCCACACGTGGGAGTTCGTCAGGTCCTTGATGCCGCGGCTGGTCAGGTAGCGGTTGAACCGCGCCTGGTAGATCGCGGAGATCGGGCCGAGGCCCATGGAGACGGTGGGGAACTCCCACAGCCAGGGCAGCCGGCGCGGGTGCGGGTACGACGGCAGACCGTTCCCGCCGGCCTCGCGGCGGAAGTTGTCGAGGTGCTCCTCGGTCAGCCGGCCGTCGAGGAAGGCGCGGGCGTAGATGCCGGGGGAGGCGTGGCCCTGGATGTAGAGCTGGTCGCCGGAGCCGTCCGCCTCCTTGCCCTTGAAGAAGTGGTTGAAGCCGGTCTCGTACAGCCAGGCCGCGGAGGCGAAGGTGGCGATGTGGCCGCCGACGCCGTACTTGCTGCCGCGGGTCACCATGGCCGCCGCGTTCCAGCGGTTCCAGGCGGTGATCCGCTGCTCCATCGCCTCGTCGCCGTCCACGGCGGGCTCGGCGGAGGTGGGGATGGTGTTGACGTAGTCCGTCTCGAGGAGCTTCGGCAGCGCGAGGCCGGCGCCCTCGGCGCGCTCCAGCGTACGGCGCATCAGGTACGCGGCACGGTGCGGCCCGGCCGCCTCGGTGACGGCGTCCAGGGATGCCCGCCACTCGGCGGTCTCCTCGGGGTCGCGGTCCGGGAGCTGGTCGAGCTCGCTCGGCTGGATGGCTTTGGGGTCGGTCATGTCGCCGCCTTCCTCAGTCGAAGGGGGTTCCCTCATCGGCAAGGGTTCGGGGGTGCCCTAGGTCTTTGGCAGGACAGGGCGTGAGGCTCGGGTGCAAGCCCGTCGGTGACTGTAACTCCCTGATCGATGATCGATCAAAGGGTTGAGGGGCAAAACCTCTCGATACCGAGAAAGTCGGCACGGGGTGCCTCCGGCGGTGGCACGGGGTGACGGTCCCGTCGGTGGGATTCGTGCAGGTGAGAGGGGGTGGGCGCGGATGAGCTCGGGGGCCTCGGCCGGGTGGCGTCCGCAGGTGTTTTGTGGCTGATCGCGCAGTTCCCCGCGCCCCTTCAGGGGCGCGGGGCTGTGCCGATGTGCGGCTCCGCCGCGTGGGCGCGAACGGGGGTCTGGGGGCGCAGCCCCCCAGGGTCGGGAAGGGAAGGGGCGGCGGGGGCGGAAAACTAGGCGCGGGGGGCGCAGCCCAGGACGTGGGCCTTGACCAGGTCCGGGATCCGCGGATCCCGGCGTCGGAACGCCGCGACCAGCTCCTCGTGCTCCTCCGCGTACGACTGCTGCACCGTGCCCAGCCACCGTATCGACAGCGCCGTGAACACCTCGATGCCCAGCCCCTCCCAGGTGTGCAGCAGCACCGAGTTGCCGGCCGCCCGCACCAGCTCCCGGTGGAAGCCCACCGTGTGCCGAACCTGGGCCGTCCCGTCGGACGCCCGGTCGGCCTCGTACAACGCGGCGACGTGCGGTTCGAGGGCCGAGCAGTCCACCGCCAGCCGCTCCGCCGCCAACTCGGCCGCGATCGCCTCCAGGCCGGCCCGGACCGGGTAGCTCTCCTCCAGGTCGGCGGCGGTCAGGTTGCGCACCCGCACGCCCTTGTTCGGCGCCGACTCGATCAGTCGCAGGGACTCCAGCTCGCGCAGCGCCTCGCGCACCGGCGTCTGGCTGACCTCCAGCTCGGTGGCGATCCGCCGCTCCACGATCCGCTCGCCCGGCTGCCAGCGTCCGCTGATGATCCCTTCCAGGATGTGCTCGCGGATCTGTTCGCGCAGCGAGTGGACGACGGGCGCGGTCATGAGAGCTCCTTCGGGAGGGTCCCCTTCGGACCCCGGGGGCGTTTGACGCTTAGACAATACGGCCGACGCGGCGGGCGGGAAGGGCGCACGGGGGCGCTTTTACGCAGGTGAGACGAGACTTACACAGCGTGCCCCGGAAGGAACGGGGTGGCGACCCGGCCCGGAACACGACGGTGCCCCCGCCCGAAAAACTCCGGGCGGGGGCACCGTACAGGCCCACTGGCGGGGATTACAGGCCGAGCTCGACCTCGAACTCGCCCGCCTCCAGGATCGCCTTGACCGCCGTCAGGTAGCGGGCGGCGTCGGCGCCGTCCACCAGACGGTGGTCGTAGGACAGGGTCAGGTACGTCATGTCGCGGACGCCGATGACCGGGCCGTCCTCCGTCTCGATGACGGCCGGACGCTTGACCGTGGCACCGATGCCGAGGATGGCGACCTGGTTCGGCGGCACGATGATCGTGTCGAACAGCGCGCCGCGCGAACCGGTGTTGCTGATGGTGAAGGTCGCGCCCGCCAGCTCGTCCGGGCTGATCTTGCTGGCCCGGACCTTGCCCGCCAGGTCGGCGGTCGCCTTGGCGATGCCGGCCAGGTTGAGGTCACCGGCGTTCTTGATGACCGGGGTCATCAGGCCCTTCTCGGAGTCCACCGCGATACCGATGTTCTCGGTGTCGAAGTAGGTGATGGTCCCCTCGGCCTCGTTGATCCGGGCGTTGATCGGCGCGTGCGCCTTCAGCGCCTGGGCGGCGGCCTTGACGAAGAACGGCATCGGCGAGAGCTTGACGCCCTCACGCGCCGCGAACGCGTCCTTGGCACGGGCGCGCAGCTTCATCAGCCGCGTGACGTCGACCTCGACGACCGACGACAGCTGGGCCTGCTCGTGCAGCGCCTTGACCATGTTGTCGCCGATGACCTTGCGGATGCGGGGCATCTTCACGGTCTGGCCGCGCAGCGGGGAGGCCTCCAGAGCGGGGGCCTTCTTCGCGGCGGCGGCCGGGGCGGCGGCGGCCGGAGCCGGCGCGGCGGCCTTGGCGGCCTCGGCGGCGGCGATGACGTCCTGCTTGCGGATGCGGCCGCCGACGCCGGTGCCCTTGACGGTGGACAGGTCCACGCCGTTCTCGGAGGCGAGCTTGCGCACCAGCGGGGTGACGTAGGCGCCGTCGTCCACCGGCTGGGCGGCGGCCGGGGCGGCCGGAGCGGCAGCCGGGGCCGGCGCGGGCGCCGGGGCGGGGGCGGGGGCGGGCGCCTGCGGGGCCGGAGCCGCGGGGGCGGCCGGGGCCTGCTGGGCCGGGGCGGCCTGCTGCGGCGCCGGGGCCTGGGCGGGCTCGGCCTTGGCGGGCTCGGGCTGCGCGGGGGCGGCCGGGGCCTCCTGGGCGGGGGCCTCCTGGGCGGGGGCCTCCTGGGCCGGGGCGGCGGCCGGGGCGGCACCCGCCTCGCCGATGACGGCGAGCTTGGCGCCGACCTCGGCGGTCTCGTCCTCGCCGACCACGATCTCCAGCAGGGTGCCGGAGGCGGGCGCCGGGATCTCGGTGTCGACCTTGTCGGTGGACACCTCCAGCAGCGGCTCGTCGGCCTCGACCGAGTCGCCGACCGACTTCAGCCAGCGGGTGACGGTGCCCTCGGTGACGGACTCGCCGAGCGCGGGCAGGACCACGTCGGTGCCCTCGGCGCTGCCGCCGCCGGCCGACGCGTCGGCGGAGGGGGCGGGCGCCGGGGCGGACTGCTCGGTGGACGGGGCGGCCGGGGCCGGCTCGGGGGCGGGCTCGGCGACCTGCTCGGCCTGCGGGGCCTGCTCGGCGGCCGGGGCCTGATCGGCCGCGGGGGCGCCGGAGCCGTCGTCGATCAGCGCCAGCTCGGCGCCGACCTCGACGGTCTCGTCCTCGGCGACCTTGATGGAGGACAGCACGCCGGAAGCGGGGGCCGGGATCTCGGTGTCGACCTTGTCGGTCGAGACCTCGAGCAACGGCTCGTCGGCCTCGACGCGCTCACCCTCGGCCTTCAGCCAACGGGTGACGGTGCCCTCGGTGACGCTCTCGCCGAGCGCCGGAAGGGTTACGGAAACCGCCATGGTTTCGGTTGCTCCTTACGAATTGCGGAAGTCTGTGTCGTCGCGCCCAGTGACCGAGGGAGGTCAGTCGTGGGAGTGCAGGGGCTTGCCGGCCAGCGCCAGGTGCGCCTCGCCCATCGCCTCGTTCTGCGTGGGGTGGGCGTGGATGAGCTGGGCGACCTCGGCCGGCAGCGCCTCCCAGTTGTAGATCAGCTGGGCCTCGCCGACCTGCTCGCCCATGCGGTCGCCGACCATGTGGACGCCGACCACGGCACCGTCCTTGACCTGGACGAGCTTGATCTCGCCCGTGGTCTTCAGGATCTTGCTCTTGCCGTTGCCCGCCAGGTTGTACTTCAGCGCGACGACCTTGTCCGCGCCGTAGATCTCCTTGGCCTTGGCCTCGGTGATGCCGACGGAGGCGACCTCCGGGTGGCAGTACGTCACCCGCGGCACACCGTCGTAGTCGACCGGGACGGTCTTCAGGCCGGCCAGCCGCTCCGCCACCAGCATGCCCTCGGCGAAGCCGACGTGCGCGAGCTGGAGGGTGGGGACGAGGTCACCGACGGCGGAGATCGTCGGGACGTTGGTCCGCATGTACTCGTCGACGAGGACGTAGCCGCGGTCCATCGCGACGCCGGCCTCCTCGTAGCCCAGGCCCTGCGAGACCGGGCCGCGGCCGATGGCGACGAGCAGGACCTCGGCCTCGAACTCCTTGCCGTCGGCGAGGGTGACCTTGACGCCGTCCTGGGTGTACTCGGCCTTCTCGAAGAAGGTGCCCAGGTTGAACTTGATGCCGCGCTTGCGGAAGGCGCGCTCCAGCAGCTTGGAGCTGTTCTCGTCCTCGACCGGCACGAGGTGCTTGAGGCCCTCGATGATCGTGACGTCGGTGCCGAAGGACTTCCACGCGGAGGCGAACTCGACGCCGATGACGCCGCCGCCCAGGACGATCGCGGACTTCGGCACCCGGTCGAGCTTGAGGGCGTGGTCGGAGGAGATGATCCGGTCGCCGTCGATGTTCAGGCCCGGCAGCGACTTCGGCACGGAGCCGGTCGCCAGCAGGACGTGGCGGCCCTGGACGCGCTGACCGTTCACGTCGACGGAGGTCGGCGAGGACAGCCGTCCCTCACCCTCGATGTAGGTCACCTTGCGCGAGGCGATCAGACCCTGCAGGCCCTTGTACAGGCCCGCGATCACGTCGTCCTTGTACTTGTGGACGGCCGCCATGTCGATGCCCTCGAAGGTGGCCTTCACACCGAACTGCTCGCTCTCGCGGGCCTGGTCGGCGATCTCACCCGCGTGCAGCAGGGCCTTGGTGGGGATGCATCCGTTGTGCAGGCAGGTACCGCCGACCTTGCCCTTCTCGATCAGGGCGACGTCCAGGCCCAGCTGGGCCCCGCGCAGGGCCGCGGCGTAACCACCGCTGCCACCGCCGAGGATCACTAGGTCGAAAACGGTGCTGGCGTCGTTCGCCACGTCACGTCCTCCATGCATGTGCGCCACGCCGGTCTCCAGTGACCGGTCGGCGGCTGGTGTCCGGCCGCTCATTGTTCTCGGCCCTTAGGTGGGGGCCCTGTCCTGCCGTGCCCCATCTTCGCACTTGTAGGGGACCGACGAGACGTGGGGCCGGTGTGTGAGACGTCCCACGTTCACTTGTAGCGCAGGGGGAGGAGACGTCCGCAGGGGCGCGGGGAACGGCGCGACAAGCCACAACGGACCCGCGGTCGCCACTGCCACCCGCACCCCCGACCCCTCAGGCGCCCCTAGCCCAGGTCACCCGCGGCCGCCAGCTCGGCAACGCGCACCAGCGTCCGCACCGCCGTCCCCGTGCCGCCCTTCGGCGTGTACCCGAACGGCCCGCCCTCGTTGTAGGCCGGACCCGCGATGTCCAGGTGCGCCCACGCGATGCCCTCGCCGACGAACTCGCGCAGGAACAGACCGGCCACCAGACCGCCGCCCATCCGCTCGCCCATGTTCGCGATGTCCGCGGTCGCCGAGTCCATGCCCTTGCGCAGGTGCTCCGGCAGCGGCATCGGCCACGCCGGCTCGCCGACCTCCTCGGCCGCCTCGTACACCGCGGTGCGGAACGCGTCGTCGTTCGCCATGACGCCGTACGTCCGGCTGCCCAGCGCCACCATCATCGCGCCGGTCAGCGTCGCCACGTCGATGATCGCGTCCGGCTTCTCCTGCGAGGCCGCCCACAGCGCGTCGGCGAGCACGAGCCGGCCCTCGGCGTCGGTGTTGAGCACCTCGACCGTCTTGCCGCTGTACATGCGCAGCACGTCACCGGGACGGGTCGCGGAGCCCGAGGGCATGTTCTCGGCCAGCGCCAGCCAGCCGGTCACGTTGACCTCCAGGCCGAGGCGCGCGGCGGCGACGACGGCGGCGAACACGGCGGCGGCGCCGGCCATGTCGCACTTCATCGTCTCGTTGTGCCCGGCCGGCTTCAGCGAGATGCCGCCCGAGTCGTAGGTGATGCCCTTGCCGACGAAGGCGAGGGACTTCTTGGCCTTGGACGAGGTGTACGACAGCTTCACCAGCCGCGGACCGGCGGCCGACCCGGCGCCGACGCCCAGGATGCCGCCGTAGCCGCCCTTGGTGAGCGCCTTCTCGTCGAGCACCTGCACCTTGATGCCGTGCTCCTTGGCGGCGACCTGCGCCACCGCCGCGAACGCCTCGGGGTTCAGGTCGTTCGGCGGGGTGTTGACCAGGTCGCGGGCGCGGTTCAGCTCCTCGGCGACGGCCGCGGCACGCTCGACGGCCGCCTTGTACGCCTTGTCGCGGGGCTTGCCGCCCAGCAGCGCGGCCTCCGCGAGCGGTGCCTTGCCGTTCTTGGCCTTGGCGTCCTTGCCGGACTCCTTGTAGGCGTCGAAGGAGTACGCGCCGAGCAGCACGCCCTCACCGACGACGCCGGCGTCGGCGGCCTCGGTGAGCGGCAGGGCGAACGCGGCCTTCTTGGCACCGGCGAGCGCGCGGGCGGCCGCACCGGCGGCGCGGCGCAGTGCCTCCGCGTCGAAACCGGCGTCCTTCTCGGGCTCGGGGCCCAGGCCCACCGCCACCACGACGGGTGCCTTGAAGCCGGCCGGCGCGGGCAGCTTCGTCACCTCGCCCTCGGCGCCGGAGGCACCGAGGGTCTCCAGGACGCCGGCGAGCCGGCCGTCGTAGGCCTTGTCCACGGCCTCGGCGCCCGGGGCGACGACCAGGGCCTGGGACCTGGATGCCGCGCCCTTGGCGACACCGATCACGATCGCGTCGGCCCGCAGGCCGGGCGCCGCGGCGGTGGAGAGAGTGAGAGCAGTCACGGTGGTGAATTCTCGCTTCCGTATGAGGTCTTGTATGGCCGAATGCGGGTGGGTCGACCGGGCCCGACAACCGACCCTGGATCCCTCCTGCGGTGCGGTTCTCGCCTGGGCAGGCGGACACCCGGCACGAGCCTACGCTCGCTCCCGCGTCCGCTCGCTCCCGCGGGTGCGCGGTTTCCCGTGTGCCACGCGTGGTGGGAGATCATTCCCGCGATACGCCACCGCCGCCCCCGCACACCTGGAGCACGTCCCGTGAGACGCCGTACGGTCCTGTCGACAGCCCTCCTCCTGCTGCTCCCGGTCGCGGGCTGCGCCGCGGCCCCCGACGACGGCCCGCACGCCGGCGACCACTGGCGGCCCCGGCCCGGCACCGCCTGGCAGTGGCAGCTCAGCGGCAGGCTCGACACCTCCGTCGACGTGCCGGTGTACGACATCGACGGCTTCGACCACCCGAAGGCCACCGTCGACCGGCTGCACGACGACGGGCGCAAGGTCGTCTGCTACCTGTCCACCGGCGCCTGGGAGGACTTCCGTCCCGACGCGGACCGGTTCCCGAAGTCGGTGCTGGGCAAGGGCAACGGCTGGAAGGGCGAACGCTGGCTGGACATCCGCGAGACGGACGTCCTGGAACCGCTCATGGCCGAACGGATCGACATGTGCCGCGAGAAGGGCTTCGACGCCGTCGAGCCGGACAACATGGACGGCTACAAGAACGAGACCGGCTTCCCCCTGACCGCCGACGACCAGCTCCGCTACAACCGGCTCGTCGCCGACCTCGCCCACGACCGCGGCATGGCCGTCGGACTGAAGAACGACCTCGACCAGATCCCCCAGTTGGTGGACGACTTCGACTTCGCGGTCAACGAGCAGTGCGCGCAGTACGGCGAGTGCGCCGACAACACGCCGTTCATCGAGGCGGACAAGGCGGTCTTCCACGTCGAGTACGAGCTGCCGGCCGAGCGGTTCTGCGCCGAGTCCCGTGAGCTGGGACTGAGTTCGATGCGCAAGACGTACGAACTGGGGGTGTGGCGGGAGGCCTGCTGAACCCGGGATCAGCCGAGGACGAGGATCACGAGGACGGCGGTGGCCGCCGTCTCCGCCACCCCGCCGAACACGTCGCCGGTGACCCCGCCGAAGCGGCGGACGCAGTGCCGCAGCAGCAGTTCGGCGACCGCGACGGCGCACAGGACGGCGAGCGCCGCACGCAGGGCGCCGTACGGCCCGCCGACGGGTCCGGCGAACGCGCCGGCCACCGCCCCGGCCGCCGTGACCGCGGCGGCGGCCGTCAGCGCGCCGCCCACCGGCACCACCCCGGCGACCGCCGCGCCCAGCCCCTCCGGGCGGGCGGCCGGCACCCCGGACCGGGCGGCGAGCGTGAGCGCCAGCCGGGCGGCGGTCGCCGAGAGCACGGCGGCGAGCGCGCCCCGCGCCCAGGAGTCGTCGTACGCCTGGGCCAGCGCGGCGACCTGGGCGAAGAGGACGAACACGAGGGCGAGCACGCCGAACGGGCCGATGTCCGACTGCTTCATGATCCGCAGCGCGTCGTCGGCGGGTTTGCCGCTGCCGAGTCCGTCCGCGGTGTCGGCCAGGCCGTCCAGGTGCAGCCCGCGGGTGAGGACGGCGGGTACGGCGGCCGTGGCGACGGCGGCGAGCAGGCCGCCCGCGCCGAGGAGCAGCAGCAGGAGCCCGGTGGCCGCGGCGGCGGCACCGACGGCGAGCCCGGCCAGCGGCGCGCACAGCATGCCGCCGCGCGCGGCCTCGCGGTCCCAGCGGGTCACCTCGACCGGGAAGACGGTGAGGGTGCCGAACGCGAAACGGAGGCCGTCGGGGAGACCGGCGGGGAGGCTGTCGGGGGAGGAGGGCCTGGGCACCGGCGCAGACTACCCGGCGGTCACCAGGGCGTCGGCGGGCCCCGGGGATAAAGTGCGCATATGGGAGAGTGGTGGCAGCGCAACATCATGGAACCGGGCAAGCTGCCGCTGCTCCTCGCCCTGACCGCCTTCGTGCTGACGTTCGTGATCACCCGGGTCATCACCCGCCTGATCCGGGCCGGCAAGGGGCCCTTCGGCAACGTCGAGAGCGGCGGGGTGCACATCCACCACGTCGTCCCGGGGGTGGTCCTCACGCTCGCCGGCGGCTTCGGCGCGGTGGCGGGCGGCCGGCACGGGTTCGGCTCCGCGTTCGCGGCGGTGGTCTTCGGCGTCGGGGCGGGCCTCGTCCTGGACGAGTTCGCGCTGATCCTGCACCTCGACGACGTGTACTGGACGGAGGCGGGCCGCAAGAGCGTGGAGGCCGTGGTGCTCACCGCGGCCCTGGTCGGCCTGGTCCTCGCCGGCTTCACGCCGTTCGGCGTCGACGGGATGTCCGACGACGAGCTGCGGGACCGCGCCAACGTCGTCGCGACCGTCGCGGCGAACTTCTTCTTCTCCCTGCTCGCCCTGGCCAAGGGCAAGGCGCGGCTCGCGGTCTTCGGGGTGATCGTCCCGTTCATCGCCCTGATCGGGGCGATCCGCCTGGCCCGCCCCGGCTCGCCCTGGTCCCGCCGCTTCTACGGCCGCCGCCCGCGCGCCCGCGCCAGGTCCCGCCTGCGCGCCTACCGCCACGACCGCCGCTGGTCCGGCCCCCGCCGCGCCGTCCAGGACTGGATCGGCGGCCGCCCGGACCCACCCCCGCCCCACCACACGTAACCGCACGCAACGCACGCAACGCACGCAACGGCGGGCAGTCGTGCCGGCCCCTCGCTCTCTCCCCCCCCCGCGCAGCTGCGGGCAGTCGTGCCGCTGGGGCGGCACGGGTGGGCGCAGCGGCACCCCGCACCGCCGGGCCGCGCGACCTACCCCGCACCCCACGGCACCCCGCACCGCCGGGCTGCGCACCGCCGGGCTGCGCACCCGCCCCGCACCCCACGCCCCCGCCGGCGCCGGCGGCGACCCGCGTCACCCACCCCCCCCCAGGCGACCCCACCTTCACTCGACCTCGGCCACAGCCTCACCGTCGGAGACCTCCGGCAGCTCCGCCGCCAACCCCGCCGCGGCCTGCACCAGCGGCAGCGCCAGCAACCCTCCCGCGCCCTCGCCCACCTTCACGCCCTGGGCCAGCAGCGGCTCCAGCGCCATCCGGTCCAGCGCCTTCGCCTGCGCCGGCTCCCCGCTGTCGTGCCCGGCCAGCCACCAGTCCGGGGCCCGGAAGGCGACCCGCTGCCCGACCAGCGCGCACGCGGCCGTCACCACGCCGTCCAGGATCACCGGCACCTTCCGCACCGCGCACTGGAGCAGGAAGCCGGTCATCGCGGCGAGGTCGGCCCCGCCCACCGTCGCCAGGAGCCGGAGCTGGTCCCCGAGCACCGGCCGGGCCCGGCGCAGCGCGTCGCGGATCGCCGCGCACTTGCGCATCCACGCCAGGTCGTCGATGGCCAGTCCGCCCCGCCCGGTGACGACGGACGCGTCGGTCCCGCACAGCGCGGCGACCAGTACGCCCGCCGCCGTGGTCCCGCCCACGCTCACGTCGCCGAGCACCACCAGGTCCGTGCCGGAGTCGGCCTCCTCGTCGGCCACCGCCATCCCGGCCCGGAAGGCGGCCTCCGCCTCCTCCAGGGTCAGCGCGTCCTCGATGTCGATGCGCCCGCCGCCGCGCCGCACCCGGTGCCGTACGACGTCGGCCGGCAGCGTCTGCGGATCGCAGTCGAGGGCCATGTCGACGACCCGCACCGGCACGCCGAGGCGCCGGGCGAGCACGGACACGGGCCGGCCGCCTTCCAGGACCTCGCGCACCAGCTCGCCGGCGCTGCCCGCGGGCCGGGCCGAGACGTCCAGCTCGGCGACCTTGTGGTCACCGGCGAAGAGCACCACCCGGGGCTGCTCGACCGGCCGCACCGGCACGGCGGACTGCGCCGCGGCCAGCCACTCGCCCAGGTCGTCCAGGCGGCCCAGCGATCCGGGCGGGACGGCCTGGCGTTCCCGGCGCGCCTCGGCGTCGCGGCGCACCCCGCCGTCGGGGCGCTCGATCAGATCGGTGAAGTCGTCGAGATTCAGCGAGCTCATTCGCCGAACAGTACCGGCCCTGATCGAACACGACGGCGGACCCTTCGGCACCGCGCCCGGGCGGCGTCGTTGCGCCCCGGACGGCGATCCCCTACGTAACGTTTCGGGTGGTTTGTCGTCTGTCCGCCGTACGCCCTCCGTACGTCCGTCCCTCGCGTCGGGAGCCGCCCATGACCGCACCCCCCGCCCCCTCGGCGCCCCCTCCCGTGCCCGCGGTGCCCCCCGTGCCCCCCTACGGGCCGTACCGCGGGGACTGCCCCTGGTGCGGCTCGCGGCGGCTGCGTACCCGCCCGGCGCCCGGGGACCGGCGGGGAGCCGCACCCGGCCGGCGCGCCCTCGACCGGTGCCGGGACTGCCGGCACGCCTTCCGCAACCCCCCGCTCCCGCCGGGCCCCGGGCATCCGCTGGTCCGGGCCGGCGTACGGCTCAGACACGGCCTGGCCGCGCGCGAGCTGCACCGGCACTGCCCCGAGCCCGAGAGCTGGCTGGACGTGGGCACCGGCGACGCCGACCTCCCCCACACCGCGCGCGCCCGCTTCCCGTACACGTCCTTCGACGGTCTCGACCCCACCCACCGCGTCCTGCGGGCCCGTGCGGTCGAGCGCGTCGAGGAGGCGTTCGTCGGCCGGCTGACGGACCCGCACATCGCCGCCCGCCTGCGGTCCCGCTACGACGTGGTGAGCCTCGTCCAGCAACTGGAACGGGTCCCCGACCCGCGCGCCGAACTGCGCGCCGCCCTCCACGTGCTGCGTCCCGGCGGCCACCTGCTCGTCGACGTGGCGGACCCGCGCCGCCTGCTCCTCGCCCCGCCCGGCGCCGCGCACCCGGCGGGCCTGCGCGCCGAACTGGCCGCCCTGGGCTGCACGGTGCTCACCGGCGCGCGGTCCCACCGCGTCATCGCGCGCAAGGACGACTCAGCCCCGTAGCACCAGCGCCTGTCCGGCCACCACCAGCAGCACCTGCTCGCACTCGGCCGCGAACGCCGCGTTCAGACGCCCGAGTTCGTCCCGGTAGCGGCGCCCGGACGCCGTGGCCGGGACGATCCCCGACCCCACCTCGTTCGACACGGCGACGACCGTGCGCCGGGTGGCGCGCACCGCCTCCGTCAGCTCCCGCACCCGGTCCCCGAGGGCCCGCTCACCGCCGTCGGCCCACTCGGCGTCGTCCCACGCGCCGACGGCGTCCATCGCGTCCGTCAGCCACAGCGACAGGCAGTCGACGAGCAGCGCCGGCCCGTCGTCCTTGAGGAGCGGGAGCAGGTCGCAGGTCTCGACGGTGCGCCAGGCCCCCGGCCGCCGCTCGCGGTGCGCGCGGACCCGGGCCGCCCACTCGGTGTCCCCGCCCCGCGAACCACCCGTCGCGACATACAGCACGTCCGGAAACGCCTCCAGGCGCCGTTCGGCCTCCACCGACTTCCCCGACCGGGCGCCGCCCAGCACGAGGGTGCGCCGCGGCACGTCGGGCACGTCCTCGTAGGCGCCCACCGTGAGCGTCGTGCCGTCCGGGACCGCCCGCGCCCCGGCCGCCGCCAGCCGCCGGGTCAGCTCCGGGCCCGGCGGCACGCCGTGGCCGAGGTGGACGGCGACGACGTCCGTCGTCGGGCCCGCCGCGCCCACCGCCCGCAGCCGCGCCAGCGCGTCTGGCCGCCCCACAAGGTCCGCGAGGACCATGTCGTACGGCTCGGCGGGCTCCTCCAGACCGGCGGGCGCGCCGCCCGGCGGCAGATACAGCAACCGCTGGCCGTCCGGCCCGGTCACGGCGTACCCGGTGCCCGGCGCGTCCATCGCCACCGCCCGCACCCGGTGCCCGGTCAGCAGCGCCAGCTCCCGCCCGTCCGGCACCCGTCCCGGCTGCGGCAGCCCGGCCGGCACCTCCACGGCGGGGCCGTCGTGCGGATGCGACAGCAGCACCTGCCGTACACCGGTCAGGGAGTGCCCGGCGCGCGCGGCGGCGAACGCGGCGCCGGGCGTCAGGTCGAGCAGCAGCGCCCCGTCCACCAGCAGCGCGGTCGCCGCGCGCGCGTTCGCGCCCTGCGCCGCGGCACACGCCGCGCAGGGACAGTCGGGGCGGGGGAGTCCCGCGGGGGCACCGGTACCGAGCAGAGTCACGTCCACGCACCGATTTTCCCCGGTCGCCCGGCGACGTGCGCGCCCGAGGCCCCCGGGCGGCCCTCTCCGTTGCCCCGGTCCTCTTCGGGGCACCCGGCCGAGCGCATAGGCTGCGCTCGGAGGCCGGACCAAGATCCGGCTTCCGCTCTGCATGTGCTCACATCTTGGAGGCGTACATGGCGGCATGGACGTGGCGGTTCGAGACGGCCGACGGGACGGAGGTCCCGCCCGCGGTGCAGCCCGAGGAATTCACCACCCAGGGGGACGCCGAGTCCTGGATCGGGGAGTACTGGAAGGACCTCAAGGACGGCGGCGCCGACCAGGTGCGGCTGTTCGAGGACGCCACCGAGATCTACGGTCCGATGAGCCTGCACGCCCAGGAGGCGGAGGCGGCGGAGGCGGCCGAGGCGCCGGAGGCCTGACCCGCGGGCGGGGCCGGCCCGGCCTGCCCCGCCCCGGTCACTGCTCGCCCAGCGTCACCTCGGCGGTCCGTTCGTCGCCGTCCCGGGTGTACGTCACCCGCGTCCGGTCGCCGGGCTCCATCGACGCCAGTGCCTCGGCCAGCGAGGTGATCGTGGTGATGTCCGTGCCGCCCAGCCGCACGATGACGTCCCCCGGCCGCAGTCCCGCCCGGTCGGCGGCCCCGCCCTCGCTCACCTCGACGACGGCCGCGCCCGCGGGCCGGTAGCCGTCGTCGACGACCGTGCGGGCGGTGACGCCCAGTGCCGCCCGGCCCGAGTCGGTGACCCGGCCGTCCGCCACGATCTGGTCGGCGACGGTCCGCACCATCGACGCCGGGATGGCGAACCCGATGCCGGGCGCCGCGCTGCCGTTCATGCCCGGGTCGGTGGCGGCCAGCGTCGGGATGCCGATCACCTGGCCGTCGAGGTTCACCAGGGCGCCGCCGCTGTTGCCGGGGTTGATGGCCGCCGACGTCTGCACCATGTTGCCGAGCGTCGCCCCCGTACCGCCCCCGCCGCGGCCCTCGGTGACGGTCCGTCCGACCGCCGAGACGATGCCCTGCGTCACGCTGGAGGACAGCCCGAGCGGCGAGCCCATGGCCAGCACGATCTGCCCGACCTCGACCTTCGAGGAGTCCCCGAGACGGGCCGCCCTCATGCCGTCGGGCACCCTGTCCAGCCTGATGACGGCGAGATCCTGCTCCGGGTAGGAGAAGACGAGGTCGGCGGCGTGGGTCTCCTCGTCGCGGGCCGTGGTCACCCGGAAGGTCTCGCTGTCCCCGACGACGTGCGCGTTGGTGACGACGTGGCCCTCGTCGTCGTACACCACCCCCGAGCCCAGGGAGTCGCCCGCCTGGATCTGGACGACCGAGGGGAGTACGTCGTCGATGACCCGCTGGTAGTCGGCCTGGAGGTCGCTGGCGGCGGCGGGCGCCGCGGCCCGCGTGGTGTCGCCCTTCCGCTCGCCCCGCGAGCCGGATCCGGACCCGGCGCCGGAGCAGCCGGCCACGAGCAGCAGGGAGCAGACCAGCGCGGCGGCCGGGCCGGACAGCCGTGGCGCGCGGGTGGGGGAAGCGTCCATGCCCCGAGTCTCACCGCACCCCACGCGCCCGGCCCCCGGAGGACACCCGAACGGGCGCGGGGACGGGGCTGCGGACGGGGCTGCGGACGGGGCTCTAGCCCCGCACCCCGCACAGGTGCAGCAGCGCGGCGACCCCGCGGTACGGGTCGCTGCGGCCGGCGCGCTCCTCGGCGGCCAGCAGGGTGTCGAGGTCGTCGGGTGCGGCGGCGTCGTCGGGAGCCGTGTCCGTGAAGACCCGCACGCCGTACCAGGTGTGCAGCGGGGCGCCGATGCCCGCGAGCTTCGCCGTCAGCGTCGCCAGCCGGTCCGCGCGGACGTCGAGGCCCAGGCGGTTGCGGTAGTCCGTGGACTCGAAGGCGGCCAGCGCGGCCGCCCACTGGCCGTACAGACCGGGGCGCATGGCGAGCGCGTCGCCGTTGCGCACCAGGAGCGACAGCAGTCCGCCGGGGGCGAGCATCCGGGCCAGCCCCGCGAGCAGCGGGTCGGGCTCCTCGACGTACATGAGGACGCCGTGGCACAGCACCACGTCGAAGCTGCCCGGCAGGAAGTGCACACCGGTGTCCCGGCCGTCGCCCTCGACGATCCGCATCCGCTCCCGGATGCCCTCGGGCTGGCCGGCCAGCGCGTCACGCGCCGCGGCGATCATCGTGGCGTCCCGCTCCAGGCCGGTCACCTGGTGCCCGGCCCGGGCCAGCCGCAGCGACTGGGTGCCCTGGCCCATGCCGACGTCGAGCACCCGCAGCCGCCTGCCGACCGGGAACCGCCCGGCTATCTGCTCGTCGAGCTGCCGGGCCACCAGCTCCTGCCGTACGACGTCCCGCAGACCACCCAGCCTGTCCAGCCAGGCAGCCGCCGCGCCCCCGGTGAACGGCGTCGTGCTCAGGGCCGCTCCCCGCGCTTGACCTGGGGCTTGGGCAGCCGCAGGCGGCGCATCTGGAGCGAGCGCATCAGCGCGTAGGCGACCGCGCCGCGCCTGCGGTCGTCGGGGAAGCGCTCGGCCAGGCGCTTCTTCAGCCGCAGACCGGTGACGATCGAGTCCAGCACGATCATCACGATCACGACCAGCCACAGCAGCAGCGCCACGTTCTGCAGCGAGGCCACCCGGATCATGCTGAGCACGAGGATGACCACGGCCATCGGCAGGAAGTACTCCGCGATGTTGAACCGCGAGTCGATGAAGTCGCGCGCGAACTTGCGGACCGGGCCCTTGTCGCGGGCCGGGAGGTACCGCTCGTCGCCGCTCGCCAGGGCCTCGCGCTGCTTGGCCAGCGCGGTCCGGCGCTCCTCGCGCTGGCGCTTGGCGGCGTCCTTGCGCGTCATCGGGGTGTTGGCGACGCTGCGGCGCTGGGACTGCGCCGCACTGCGCTTGGGCGTCGGCCTTCCCTTGGGGGCCTGCGGGTCACGGGGCTGATTGGAGTCGGTCACCGGCACCTTGACGGCGCTCTGGGCCTTCTCATCCTTGGCACGGCTACGGAACACAAAACCCAAGGGTACGGGGTGCGGGGGTGTGGACCCCAGCCCGGCGGGGAACGATCCGGCAACGCCCATCGTCTGTAAGGGGACAGAGAGGGACGTTGCGTACCGCCCCGGCGACCGGGTCATTCCGGACAACCCCGGGGAGCACCTACTCCCTACGCCGGATCAAGATCGTCCGCAGTCGTCCTTGGGGATGAGCGCATCCGTCCCCGAACAGTGCGGTAATGGATGCAGGGCCCGTACTGTGGGTTCTGTCGCAGGTGCTGGAGCTGGACTCGGTCAGAAGGGGGCGCGCGAAGCCCATGAGCGGTGTCATGAAGCGTATGGGGATGATCTTCCGCGCGAAGGCCAACAAGGCCCTTGACCGGGCCGAGGACCCGCGCGAGACCCTCGATTACTCGTACCAGAAACAGCTGGAGCTGCTGCAGAAGGTGCGCCGCGGCGTCGCCGACGTGGCGACCAGCCGCAAGCGCCTGGAGCTCCAGCTCAACCAGCTCCAGTCCCAGTCGTCCAAGCTGGAGGACCAGGGCCGCAAGGCACTGGCGCTGGGCCGCGAGGACCTGGCCCGCGAGGCGCTCTCCCGGCGCGCCGCGCTCCAGCAGCAGGTCACCGACCTGGAGACGCAGCACGCCACCCTCCAGGGCGAGGAGGAGAAGCTCACCCTGGCGGCCCAGCGCCTCCAGGCCAAGGTGGACGCCTTCCGTACGAAGAAGGAGACCATCAAGGCCACCTACACGGCGGCCCAGGCCCAGACCCGTATCGGCGAGGCGTTCTCCGGCATCTCCGAGGAGATGGGCGACGTGGGCCTGGCGATCCAGCGTGCCGAGGACAAGACCGCCCAGCTCCAGGCCCGGGCCGGCGCCATCGACGAACTGCTCGCCTCCGGCGCCCTGGACGACCAGTCCGGCATGCGCAAGGACGACATCCAGGCCGAGCTGGACCGGCTCTCCGGTGGTACGGATGTAGAGCTGGAGCTGCAGCGGATGAAGGCCGAGCTGGCCGGTGGCCCCACCGCCGACCGGCAGGCCCTCGAGGGCGGCCAGGGTCAGGGCCGGACGCAGTCCCAGCAGCAGCCGCAGGACACCCCGCGCTTCGACAAGCAGTAGGCCACGCCTAGGAGGGCGACATGATCGTACGGATCATGGGGGAGGGACAGCTGACGCTGGCCGACGGCCGGCTCGCGGAGCTGAACACGCTGGACGACGAGCTCCTGGCCGAGATGGAGAAGGGCGACGGGCCCGGCTTCCGCGCGACCCTCCAGGCCCTCCTGGCCAAGGTCCGCGAACTGGGCGAACCCCTGCCCGACGACTCCCTGGAGCCGTCCGACCTCATCCTCCCGTCCCCGGACGCCACGCTGGAGGAGGTCCGGGAGCTGCTGAGCGACGACGGCCTCATCCCGGGCGGTGCGTGATCTTTCCAGCCTGTCCGGCGATTGAGGACGAGGCCGTCCAGGCCGAAGCAGGGGCCCGGGGGCGCAGCCCCCGGCAGACGCTCACCGCACGCGGGCTCACTCATCAGACGCGCCCGCTCCGGCTACCGTAAAAAACCATGCGCACCTTCGCCCGCGCCCGCTGCACCCTCGGCGCCCACCCCTCCGCGCTGGACGCGGCCCTCGCGGCGGCCGTCCTGGTGTGCATGGTCGCCGGCTCGTTCGTGGACCCGCACGGCCCCGAGGGCGTCAGCTGGGGCCTGCGCACCCCGGACGCGCTCAGCCTGGCCCTCATGGCCGTGGGCGCCACCGCGCTCGTCTTCCGCCGCCGGGCTCCGCTGGCGGTCCTCGCGGTCACCGGCGGCGTCTCCGTGGTCGAGAGCGTCACCGGCGACCCCCGCGCGCCCGTCGTGATGTGCGCGGTCGTCGCCCTGTTCACCGTCGCCGCCTCCACCGACCGCCCCACCACCTGGCGGGTCGGCCTGCTCACCATGACGGTGCTGACCGGCGCCGCCATGCTGGCCGGCCCCCTGCCCTGGTACGCGCAGGAGAACCTCGCCGTCTTCGCCTGGACCGGCATCGGCGCCAGCGCCGGGGACGCGGTCCGCAGCCGGCGCGCCTTCGTGCAGGCCATCCGCGACCGGGCCGAGAAGGCCGAGCGCACCCGTGAGGAGGAGGCCCGCCGCCGGGTCGCCGAGGAGCGGCTGCGCATCGCCCGGGACCTGCACGACGTGGTCGCCCACCACATCGCCCTCGTCAACGTCCAGGCCGGGGTCGCCGCCCACGTCATGGACAAGCGGCCCGACCAGGCCAAGGAGGCCCTCGCCCACGTACGCACGGCCAGCCGCTCCGCACTCGACGAACTGCGGGCCACCGTGGGCCTGCTGCGCCAGTCCGGCGACCCGGAGGCCCCCACGGAACCCGCCCCCGGCCTGGACCGCCTCGGTGAACTCGTCGCCACCTTCCACCACGCCGGACTGCCCGTCGAGGTGGCCCGCGCCGACCAGGGCACCGCGCTGCCCGCCGCCGTCGACCTGGCCGCGTACCGGATCATCCAGGAGGCGCTGACCAATGTGCGCAAGCACGCGGGGACCGGGGCGAAGGCCGAGGTCAGCGTCGTCCGCGTGGGGGCCGACATCGAGGTCACGGTGCTCGACGACGGTGCCGGCCAGGGTGACGCCTCGGCCGGCGACGACGTGAGCGGGGCCGGTGCCTGGGCGGGGGCCGGCGCGGACGGTGGCGGGCACGGCCTGCTCGGGATGCGGGAGCGCGTCGCCGCCGTGGGCGGGTCCCTCACCACCGGTCCCCGCTACGGAGGCGGTTTCCGCGTCCATGCGATCCTTCCGGTCAGGAACCGCACCGATGCCGCGGAGGGCCCCGTATGACGATCCGTGTCCTGCTCGCCGACGACCAGGCGTTGCTGCGCAGCGCCTTCCGGGTCCTGGTCGACTCCGAGCCCGATATGGAGGTGGTGGGGGAGGCGTCCGACGGCGCGGAGGCGGCCCGGCTGGCCGCCGAACAGCGGGCGGACGTGGTGCTGATGGACATCCGGATGCCCGGCACGGACGGTCTCGCCGCCACCCGCATGATCAGCGCCGACCCGTCCCTCGCCCACGTCCGGGTGGTCATACTGACCACCTTCGAGGTCGACGACTACGTGGTGCAGTCGCTGCGCGCGGGCGCCTCCGGCTTCCTCGGCAAGGGCTCCGAGCCGGAGGAGCTGCTCAGCGCGATCCGCGTCGCGGCCGGCGGCGAGGCCCTGCTCTCGCCGGCCGCCACCAAGGGGCTGATCGCCCGCTTCCTCGCCCAGGAGGGCCCGGCCGGCGAGGAGCGCGACCCGGCCCGCGCCGAGCGGCTGGAGACGCTGACGGTCCGCGAGCGCGAGGTGCTGGTCCAGGTCGCCGGCGGCTACTCCAACGACGAGATCGCCGAGCGGCTGGAGGTCAGCCCGCTCACGGTGAAGACACACGTCAACCGGGCCATGGCCAAGCTGGGCGCCCGTGACCGGGCGCAGTTGGTGGTCATCGCCTACGAATCCGGGCTGGTACGTCCGAGGGTGGAGTGAACCCGCCCCGCGCGTACTGCGGCGGGAGTATGCGCGGGATAAGGAAAGGGACCTGGGGCCTAGGGATCCGGGGTCACTCATGGACCAGGGTGTGGGGTGGGCGTACTGATGTGCCCCGTCCCCATCGCTCGGCCACAGAAGAGAGACCCTGATCCATGTCCTGGCTGTCGAGATTCAGCCTCGCGCAACGGGCCCTGATAGGCCTGATGTCGATCGTCGCGCTCGTCTTCGGCGCGATCGCCATCCCCCAGCTCAAGCAGCAGCTGCTGCCCACCATCGAACTCCCCATGGTGTCCGTGCTGGCGCCGTACCAGGGCGCCTCGCCGGACGTGGTCGAGAAGCAGGTCGTCGAACCGATCGAGGACAGCCTCGAAGCCGTCGACGGGATCTCCGGCATCACCGCCACCGCCAGTGAGGGCAACGCCGTCATCATGGCGTCCTTCGACTACGGCAACGGCACCCAGCAGCTCGTCGCCGACGTCCAGCAGGCGGTCAACCGGGCCCGCGCGCAGCTCCCGGACGACGTGGACCCGCAGGTCATCTCCGGCTCGACGGACGACATCCCGACCGTCGTCCTCGCCGTCACCTCCGACAAGGACCAGCAGGCGCTCGCCGACCAGCTCGACAAGACGGTCGTCTCGGAGCTGAAGGACATCGACGGCGTCGCCCAGGTCGTGGTCGACGGCGTGCGCGACCTCCAGGTCACGGTCACCCCCGACCCGGCGAAGCTCGCGAAGACCGGCGTGGCCCCGCAGGTGCTCACCCAGGCCCTCCAGGCCGGCGGCGCGACCGTCCCCGCCGGCTCCTTCGACGAGGCCGGCGCCAACCGCACCGTCCAGGTCGGCGGCGGCTTCACCTCGCTGAAGCAGATCCAGGACCTGATGGTCACCGGCGAGGGCGTGAAGAAGCCCGTCCGCCTCGGCGACGTCGCCACCGTCAAGGAGGAGGAGGCCAAGGCCGACTCCCTCACCCGCACCAACGGCGAGCCGAGCCTGTCCGTCGCCGTCACGATGGACCACGACGGCAGCGCGGTCGCCATCTCGAACGCCGTCGAGGACAAGCTCCCCGGCCTGCGCGAGCAGCTCGGCTCCGGCGCGACGCTCACCGTCGTCAGCGACCAGGGCCCGGCGGTCTCCCAGGCCATCGAGGGCCTGACCACCGAGGGCGCCCTCGGCCTGGTCTTCGCCGTCCTCGTCATCCTGGTCTTCCTGGCGTCGATCCGCTCCACCCTGGTCACCGCGGTCTCCATCCCGCTGTCGGTGGTGCTCGCCCTGATCGTCCTGTGGACGCGCGACCTGTCGCTGAACATGCTGACGCTGGGCGCGCTCACCATCGCCATCGGCCGGGTCGTCGACGACTCGATCGTGGTCCTGGAGAACATCAAGCGGCACCTCGGCTACGGCGAGGAGCGCCAGGAGGCCATCCTCAAGGCGGTCCGCGAGGTCGCCGGAGCGGTCACCTCCTCGACGCTCACCACGGTCGCCGTGTTCCTGCCGATCGGCCTGGTCGGCGGCATGGTCGGCGAGCTGTTCGGCTCCTTCAGCCTGACCGTCACCGCGGCGCTGCTGGCGTCCCTGCTGGTGTCGCTGACGGTCGTCCCGGTCCTGTCGTACTGGTTCCTGCGCCCGCCGAAGGGCACCCCCGAGGACGCGGACGAGGCCCGGCGCCTCGCCGAGGAGAAGGAGGCCAAGAGCCGCCTCCAGCGCTTCTACGTGCCCGTCCTGCGCTTCGCCACCCGCCGCCGCCTCACCAGCGTGGCCATCGCGGTCGTCGTGCTGATCGGCACGTTCGCCATGGCGCCGCTGCTGAAGACCAACTTCTTCGACCAGGGCGAGCAGAAGGTCCTCAGCATCAAGCAGGAGCTGAAGCCCGGCACCAGCCTGAGCGCGACGAACGCGCAGGCCGAGAAGGTCGAGAAGCTGCTCGGCGACACCGAGGGCGTCAAGGACTTCCAGGTCACCATCGGCTCGTCCGGCTTCATGGCCGCCTTCGGCGGCGGCACCGACACCAACCAGGCGTCGTACCAGCTGATGCTGGAGGACTCGGCGAACGCCGAGGACGTCCAGGACCACATCGAGGACGGGCTCGCGAAGCTCGACGGCATCGGCACCACCACCGTCGCCGCCGGTGACGGCTTCGGCAGCCAGGACCTGAGCGTCGTCGTCAAGGCGGCCGACGCGCAGGTGCTCCGCGAGGCCGCCGAGGAGGTCCGCGAGACGGTCGCCGGGCTCGACGACGTCACCGACGTCACCAGCGACCTGGCGCAGAGCGTGCCGCGGATCTCGGTCAAGGCCAACGCCCGCGCGGCCGAGGCCGGGTTCACCGACCAGACGCTCGGCGCGGCGGTCGCCCAGGCGGTACGGGGCACCCCGGCGGCCAAAGCGACCCTCGACGACACCGAGCGGGACGTCGTCCTCAGGTCGGCCCAGCCGGCCGCGACGACGGCCCAGCTGAAGGCCCTGGACCTGGGCCCGGCGAAGCTCGGCGACATCGCCACGGTCGAGCTGGTGGACGGCCCGGTCTCGATGACCCGCATCGACGGGCAGCGCGCCGCGACCGTCACCGCCAAGCCGACCGGTGACAACACCGGCGCGGTGGGCACGGAACTCCAGTCGAAGATCAACGGCCTGGACCTGCCGGCCGGCGCCACGGCCGAGATCGGCGGCGTCACCGCCGACCAGGACGAGGCGTTCGTCAACCTGGGCCTGGCCATGCTCGCGGCGATCGCGATCGTGTTCATGCTGCTGGTCGGCACCTTCCGGTCGCTGGCCCAGCCGCTGATCCTGCTGGTGTCCATCCCGTTCGCGGCGACCGGCGCGATCGGCCTGCTGCTGGCGACGGGCACCCCGATGGGCGTCCCGGCGATGATCGGCATGCTGATGCTGATCGGCATCGTGGTCACCAACGCCATCGTGCTGATCGACCTGATCAACCAGTACCGCAAGCAGGGCTACGGAGTCGTCGAAGCGGTGATCGAGGGCGGCCGGCACCGTCTGCGGCCCATCCTGATGACGGCCCTGGCGACCATCTTCGCCCTGCTGCCGATGGCGCTGGGCGTCACCGGCGAGGGCGGCTTCATCGCCCAGCCGCTGGCGGTGGTGGTGATCGGCGGTCTGATCACGTCGACCCTGCTGACCCTGCTGCTGGTCCCGACGCTCTACGCGATGCTGGAACTGCGCAAGGAGCGGCGCGCGAAGAAGAGGGCGGCGAAGCGGGGCGGCGACGTACCGTCGCAAGCCGCGGCCCCGGAGGAGCCGGAGACGGCGAAGGTCTGAGACCGCGAAGAAGGCGCGGGTTCCGCCCGACACCGAAGGTGGTCGGGCGGAACCCGCGCCTTTCGTACATCCCGCACATCCCGCACAGGCGGGCGGGTGGGCGGGCGGCAAGCCCCGCTACGGCAGCGCCAGCATCCGCTCCAGCGCCAGCTTCGCGAACGCCTCGGTCTCCTTGTCGACCTCGATGCGGTTGACGAGGGTGCCCTCGGCGAGGGACTCCAGCGCCCACACCAGGTGCGGCAGGTCGATGCGGTTCATGGTCGAGCAGAAGCAGACCGTCTTGTCGAGGAAGACGATCTCCTTGTCCTCCGCGGCGAAACGGTTCGCCAGCCGCCGGACCAGGTTCAGCTCGGTGCCGATGGCCCACTTGGAGCCGGCCGGGGCCGCCTCCAGGGCTTTGATGATGTACTCCGTCGAGCCGACGTAGTCCGCCGCGGCCACCACCTCGTGCCGGCACTCGGGGTGCACCAGGACGTTGACGCCCGGTATCCGCGCGCGCACGTCGTTGACCGAGTCGAGGCTGAAGCGGCCGTGCACCGAGCAGTGACCCCGCCACAGGATCATCTTCGCGGCGCGCAGCTCCTCGACGGTCAGCCCGCCGTTCGGCTTGTGCGGGTTGTAGAGGACGCAGTCCTCCAGCGACATGCCCATGTCCCGCACCGCGGTGTTGCGGCCCAGGTGCTGGTCGGGCAGGAAGAGGACCTTCTCGCCCTGCTCGAAGGCCCAGTCCAGGGCCCGCTTCGCGTTGGACGAGGTGCAGATGGTGCCGCCGTGCTTGCCCGTGAACGCCTTGATGTCCGCGGACGAGTTCATGTACGAGACGGGCACGACCTGCTCGGCGACGCCCGCCTCGGTGAGCACGTCCCAGCACTCGGCGACCTGCTCGGCCGTCGCCATGTCCGCCATCGAGCAGCCGGCGGCCAGGTCGGGCAGGACCACCTTCTGCTCGTCGGAGGTCAGGATGTCGGCCGACTCCGCCATGAAGTGCACACCGCAGAAGACGATGTACTCGGCCTCCGGGCGCGCGGCCGCGTCCCGGGCCAGCTTGAAGGAGTCACCCGTGACGTCGGCGAACTGGATGACCTCGTCGCGCTGGTAGTGGTGACCGAGCACGAAGACCTTGTCCCCGAGCTTCTCCTTGGCCGCGCGGGCGCGCGCGACCAGGTCCGGGTCGGAGGGCGAGGGCAGGTCGCCGGGGCACTCCACGCCGCGCTCGCTCCTCGGGTCGGCCTCACGGCCGAGCAGCAGCAGGGCGAGCGGCGACGGCTGTACGTCGAGCTCCTGGGTTTGGGCGGTGGTCACGACACGCACCCTTTCTACTTTTCGTCGAACTGACGCTATATATCATAACCGCTTCACGTCAGTTTGACGACGCCCATAGTGTCGGTGTGACGTGAATCCCGGTGCCGCGGCGGCCGTCCACAGCCGCTGTCCGCCGCCCGACGCGTGTGCGAGCATGAAGGGAAGGCCGAGGACGAAGACACGGGCCCGCCCGGAATGAATCCGCGGCCCCGCCGGTTGGAACCGTCGGCAAGCAGTCTCCGTACAACCTTGGAGAGATGTAGATGTCCGTATCGGACGAGACCAGCACCGTCACCGACGGCATCATCCTGACCGACGCCGCCGCGGCCAAGGTCAAGGCCCTGCTCGACCAGGAAGGCCGTGACGACCTGGCGCTGCGCGTCGCCGTCCAGCCCGGCGGCTGCTCCGGCCTGCGCTACCAGCTCTTCTTCGACGAGCGCTCGCTCGACGGCGACGTGGTGAAGGACTTCGACGGCGTCAAGGTCACGACCGACCGAATGAGCGCCCCGTACCTGGGCGGCGCCACCATCGACTTCGTGGACACGATCGAGAAGCAGGGCTTCACGATCGACAACCCGAACGCGACGGGCTCCTGCGCCTGCGGCGACTCCTTCAGCTGAACCGCGCGGCGCACGCGCCACGGCCGTACGGAGGGCGGCGGCCCGGGTACTCCCCGGGCCGCCGCCCTCTCGTCTGTCCGCCGCCGGGACCGTCCGCCCGCCGCGCTCCAGGTCAGCCCGGCCGCCGTCTCCGGCGCGAGGGCCGTCACCGGCCCCCGGACGGCTGCGGCAGCCGCGCGCCCGGCTTGTGCGCCGGGACCTTCTCGCCGTCCGAGCCCACGACCGCCCGGTCGCCGAGCGGCTCGTCGAGCGGCACGGTCCGCTCGTGCTCCTTGGCGATCAGGATGCAGACCTTCTCCGGGTGCGGGGTCTCGGTCACCGTGACCGTCACCCTGCCCGCGCTCTCCTTCGCCCGTGCCTCGTAGTCGGCGCACACCCCGCCCGTGAAGTGCACGGTCAGCTCCGAGCCCGCGGCGCTGTAGCCGCTCACCCGCACGTCCCGCGGCTCGCCCGGCGCCTCGGACGCCCCGTCGGAGGGCTCGGCGGACGGGGACGGCGAGGCGGGGGCCGCCGTGGTCAGGTACCTGGGCTCCACCGCCGGGTACGTGACCGTGACGGCGTCCCGCGCGCCCGGTGTCCGCACCTCGAAGAGCCAGGACGGCACCAGCGTCGGCCGCCCCCGCACCGGATGCGCGGCCAGCCCGAACACCGCGTCCTCGACGGTGACCGTCCGCTTCCCGGGCTTCTCCGGGGTGCCCGTCGGCAGCTCGCAGGGCACGTCCGCGCGGTCCTGGTGCGGCACCGGGCTCGCGCAGCCGCCGATGCCGCCGCTGCCGCCGCCGGATCCGCCGCCCGGCGCGTTCAGCAGCGCGAGCGTCTCCTCGGCGCCCAGGACGGGGTACGTGTCCCCCTTGACCGGCGCCTTCACCTGTCCGCTGCCGCCGGCCACCTCGCCCCGCGCGTCGACGACCACGCCGGTCGTCCAGCCGTACGTGGGCAGCCCGCCGACCTCGGGTTCGGCGTTCACGGCCCGCCGGGCGCCCATGACCTGGCCGGCGTCCAGCTTGGCGTCGTCCTGGCCCAGCGCCTTCAGCACCGGCGCCGCCGCCTTCTTCGCCGCGGCCTCGCTCACCGGGCTCCCGGCGTCGGACGGGGCCCGGCACGCGGCGCCCTTCTTGCAGTCGTCCGTGCCGGGGGCGTAGCGGTGGAACGTCCAGGTGCCCGGGGCCCGCGCGTCCACCGTCAGCAGCGGACCCGAGCCGTCGCCCGCGGTACCCACCTTCCACGCCCCGCCCTGGACGCGCGGCGCGCCCTCCACCCCGAGCGCCTTCGCCAGCCGGGCCACCTCGGCCTCGCCGACCTCGCCCTTCGCCCGGTACACGGGCGCCGAGCCGGGGTCCTCGGGGAGCGGACCGTCGGCGCGGTAGGTGACGCCGTACGGGTCCGGCTCGCCGGGCGCGATGCCGCCCGTGCCGCCGGTGCCCCCGGTGCCGTCCGCGCCGCCCGGGGCCGGCGCCCCGTGGCCGTCCAGCGGGAGCGGCGGGGGCGTGTCGTCGCCCGACGCCCCGGACGCCGTACCGCCCTCCGCGTCGCCCCCGGAGGCGGACGCGGCCAGGTACGCCCCGCCGGTCCCGACCAGCAGCACGGCGGCGGCCACGGAGGCGACGGCGACCGCCCGGGGGCGCCGCCGCGCCGGACGCCCGGCACCGGCCTCGTCGGCGGCGGTGGCGTCGTCGTTGTCGGGTCGCTCGGTGTTCACCGCATCGCTCCTTCGCCTGTTACTGGGGACAGCGATGGGACGCGGTGGGGGAGGATCCGGTTCCCGGCGACGGCACGCGTCGCCCGGACGGCCGCACGGGCCGGACGAGGGGCGCCCTCAGTCGCCGTAGTCCGACATCGCGTCCAGCAGCCGGGCCGACGTCCGCGGTACGCGCACGCCGTGGATCAGCGAGACGGGGACGGGGCGGGTGGAGACCTTCACCGGGGCCTCCCAGCGCGGGGCCATCCGGGCGCAGTCGCCGCGCAGCGACGCCAGGTCGCCGTCCAGATCGGCCGGGGCGGGGTCGGCGGTCCTCAGGTTCGTCATGACAGCACCGTAGGCACGTACCGGACCGCGAAGAAAGTTGTACTACCGGGTAGTTTTGCCTGCTTCGGCCTCGGGGCACTCCCGGGTAGCGTGAACTGTCAACCCGCCTCCCCCTCAGGAGAGAGTCCACGCCGTGCGCATCGCAGTCACCGGCTCCATCGCCACCGACCACCTCATGACCTTCCCCGGCCGCTTCTCCGACCAGCTCGTCGCGGACCAGCTGCACACGGTCTCGCTCTCCTTCCTGGTCGACCAGCTCGACGTGCGCCGGGGCGGCGTCGCCGCGAACATCGCCTTCGGCATGGGCCAGCTCGGCACCCGGCCGATCCTGGTCGGCGCGGCCGGCTCGGACTTCGACGAGTACCGGGCCTGGCTGGACCGGCACGGCGTCGACACCGGCTCGGTGCGCATCTCCGAGACCCTGCACACCGCCCGCTTCGTCTGCACCACCGACGCCGACCACAACCAGATCGGCTCCTTCTACACGGGCGCGATGAGCGAGGCCCGCCTCATCGAGCTGAAGACCGTCGCCGACCGCGTGGGCGGCCTGGACCTGGTCTCCATCGGCGCCGACGACCCGGAGGCGATGCTCCGGCACACCGAGGAGTGCCGCACCCGCTCCATCCCCTTCGCCGCCGACTTCTCCCAGCAGATCGCTCGGATGAACGGCGACGAGATCCGGATACTGCTGGACGGGGCGACCTACCTCTTCTCCAACGAGTACGAGAAGGGGCTCATCGAGACCAAGACCGGCTGGAGCGACGAGGAGATCCTCGGCCGCGTCGGCCACCGCGTCACCACCCTCGGCGCGCGGGGCGTGCGCATCGAGCGGGTGGGCGAGGAGACCATCGAGGTCGGCGTCCCGGACGAGGAGCGCAAGGCCGACCCGACCGGCGTCGGCGACGCCTTCCGCGCCGGGTTCCTGTCGGGACTGGCGTGGGGGGTGTCCCTGGAGCGGGCGGCGCAGGTGGGCTGCATGCTGGCGACGCTCGTCATCGAGACGGTCGGGACGCAGGAGTACCAGCTGCGCCGGGCGCACTTCATGGAGCGGTTCACCAAGGCGTACGGCGACGAGGCGGCCCAGGAGGTCCAGGCGCACCTGGGCTGAGGGCGGCGTGCCCGCGCGGCGTCAGGCGATCCGGCGGACCAGGTAGGCCGTTCCCCTCTCCGCCGGTTCCTCGCCCACGTACTCCTGCCCCCGCATCTCGCACCACGCCGGGATGTCCAGGCGGGCGGCCTCGTCGTCCGACAGGACGCGGACCGTGCCCCCGACGGGCACGTCGCCGATGACCTTGGCCAGCTCGATCACCGGGACGGGACAGCGCCGGCCGAGCGCGTCCACGACGAGGTCGCCCCCGCTGCCGGGGGCGGCCTTCGGGGCGGCGGGCGCCCCCAGCTTCTCCCGCACCGCCGCCACCGTCCCCGGCAGCACCTCCAGGAACCGCTCGACGTCCCCGGCCGGCGTCCCCGGCGGCAGCGACACCCGCACGTTGCCCTCGCTGAGCACCCCCATCGCCCTCAGCACGTGGCTCGGCGTCAGGGTGCTGCTCGTGCAGGACGACCCGGAGGAGACCGAGAAGCCCGCACGGTCCAGCTCGTGCAGCAGGGTCTCCCCGTCGACATAGAGACACGAGAAGGTGACGACGCCGGGCAGCCGCCGCGCCGGATCGCCGACCACCTCCACGTCCGGCACCAGGGCCGGCACCCGGGCCCGGATCCGCTCCGTCAGCTCCCGCAGCCGGGCCGCCTCCACGGCCGCCTCGGCCCGCACCGCGCGCAGCGACGCCGCCGCGGCCACGATGGCGGGCAGGTTCTCGAAACCGGGCGCCCGGCCCGACTCCCGCTCGTCCCCAGGCCCTTGCGGCGCGAACCGCACCCCCTTGCGTACGACGAGCAGCCCGACTCCCGAGGGCCCGCCCCACTTGTGGGCGCTGGCCGTGAGCAGCGACCAGCCGCCCGGCACCTTCCCCCACCCCAGCGACTGGGCCGCGTCCACCAGCAGCGGCACGCCCGCCGCCCGGCAGACCTCGGCCACCTCCGCCACCGGCTGCTCGGTGCCCACCTCGTGGTTGGCCGACTGGAGGCAGGCCAGCGCGGTGTCGCCGCGCAGGGCGGCCGCGTACCCCTCCGGGTCGATCGCTCCCGTCCGGTCCACGGGGACCTGCGTGACCGTCCCGCCGCCGGCCTCGTGCACTTGGGCCGCGTGCAGGACGGAGGAGTGTTCGACCGCTGACACGATCAGGTGGGACCCGGCCCGGCGCCGCCCGGCCAGCGCCCCGGCCACCCCCGAATGCACCGCCCGCGTCCCCGAAGGGGTGAACACCAGCTCGTCCGCCCGGCACCCCACGGCCTCGGCGGCCGCCTCCCGGGCGGCGTCGAGCAACAGCCGCGCCCGCCGCCCTTCCCGGTACAGCCGCGCGGGATCGGCCCACCCCTCGTCGAGGGAGGCCTGGAGGGCCTGCCGGGCGACAGGATGCAGCGGAACAGCGGAAGCAGCGTCAAAGTAGGCCACACGTCAACGCTATGACGTCCGGTGGGAAAGCGCTCCGACGGGGCGCGGGGCTGTGCTCGGCACGCGGCTTCGCCGCGTGGGCGCGAGCGGCCACGACGCACCGCGACCCGCCGGGTAACCCCAGCTCGCACCCCCCGCGGACGCCCCGTCCCACCCTTTCAGGGTGCCCCCCGGCGCGTATGCCACCCTCCCCGCGAACCCCCGGAGGGCGTCGGCTAGGGTTTGGTCCGCATAAACATCAAACCCCTGCCCGACGCAGGGCGGCGACCGACCAGCGAGAAGGCCGCAGCCGAACAGCGCGGGCGAGACTCTCGGGAAGGCGCTACGTGAGTCCCAACGGCTCCGACCGCTCGCCGCGGCGCCCGATGCGGCGGAAGCTGCTGCAGGCACTGACCGCGGGCCTGGTCCTGGCGACCGCCACCGGTTGCACATACGAGGACTTCCCCCGCCTCGGCATGCCCACCCCCACCACGGAAGAGGCTCCGCGGATCCTCTCCCTGTGGCAGGGCTCCTGGGCAGCCGCGCTGGCCACCGGCGTGCTGGTGTGGGGCCTGATCCTGTGGAGTTGCTTCTTCCACCGGCGCACCCGCACCAAGGTCGAGGTTCCTCCGCAGAACAGGTACAACCTGCCCATCGAGGCGCTGTACACCATGGTTCCGCTCATCATCGTCTCGGTGCTGTTCTACTTCACCGCCCGTGACGAGTCCGAGCTCCTGAGCCTCAAGAAGAAGCCCGACGTCACGGTCAACGTGGTCGGCTTCCAGTGGAGCTGGTGCTTCAACTACGTCGAGAACGTCGACGGTTCCTCCGGCGACGCCAAGACCTCCAAGGAACTGGACGGGATCCCCGACCGGTACAAGGAGGACTTCCCGGCGAACGCCGGCGGCACCTACGACTGCGGTGTCCCCAGTACGCGGAACCCGCAGACCAACAACCCGGGCCCGACCCTCTGGCTCCCCAAGGGCAAGACGGTCCGCTTCGTCCTGACCTCGCGTGACGTCATCCACTCCTTCTGGGTGGTGCCGTTCCTCATGAAGCAGGACGTCATCCCGGGCCACACCAACGCCTTCGAGGTGACCCCCAACAAGGAGGGCACCTTCCTGGGCAAGTGCGCCGAGCTCTGCGGCGTCGACCACTCCCGGATGCTGTTCAACGTGAAGGTCGTCTCCCCGGAGCGCTACGAGCAGCACCTCCAGGACCTCGTGAAGAAGGGGCAGACCGGTTACGTCCCCGCCGGCATCGAGCAGGCGGGCCACGAGAAGAACCGGGAGACGAACATCCTGTGAGCATCCTCAACGAACCCCAGGGTGCCGCGGCAGGGTCCCACTACGAGGACGAGCTGCCGGTGCGGCGCCAGAGGCGTGGCGAGATCGTCGTCAAGTGGCTGACCACCACCGACCACAAGACGATCGGCACGCTGTACCTGGTCACGTCGTTCGCGTTCTTCGTGATCGGCGGCGTGATGGCGCTCTTCATGCGCGCCGAGCTGGCCCGTCCGGGCCTGCAGATCATGTCGAACGAGCAGTTCAACCAGGCGTTCACGATGCACGGCACGATCATGCTGCTGATGTTCGCGACGCCGCTGTTCGCCGGCTTCGCGAACTGGATCATGCCGCTGCAGATCGGCGCGCCGGACGTGGCGTTCCCGCGGCTGAACATGTTCGCCTACTGGCTGTACCTGTTCGGCTCGACGATCGCGGTGGGCGGGTTCCTGACCCCGCAGGGCGCGGCCGACTTCGGCTGGTTCGCCTACTCGCCGCTGTCCGACGCGGTGCACTCGCCCGGTATCGGCGGTGACCTGTGGATCATGGGTCTGGCCTTCTCCGGCTTCGGCACGATCCTCGGCTCGGTCAACTTCATCACCACGATCATCTGCATGCGCGCGCCCGGCATGACCATGTTCCGCATGCCGATCTTCACCTGGAACGTGCTGCTGACCGGTGTGCTGGTCCTGCTGGCCTTCCCGGTGCTGGCCGCGGCGCTCTTCGCGCTGGAGGCGGACCGCAAGTTCGGCGCCCACATCTTCGACTCGGCCAACGGCGGAGCGTTGCTGTGGCAACACCTCTTCTGGTTCTTCGGACACCCAGAGGTGTACATCATCGCGCTGCCGTTCTTCGGCATCGTCAGTGAGATCATCCCGGTCTTCTCCCGCAAGCCGATCTTCGGTTACATGGGTCTGATCGCGGCGACGATCGCGATCGCGGGTCTGTCGGTGACGGTGTGGGCGCACCACATGTACGTCACGGGCGGCGTGCTGTTGCCGTTCTTCTCCTTCATGACCTTCCTGATCGCGGTACCTACCGGTGTGAAGTTCTTCAACTGGATCGGCACCATGTGGAAGGGCAGTCTGTCCTTCGAGACGCCGATGCTGTGGTCCACCGGCTTCCTGATCACCTTCCTCTTCGGTGGTCTGACCGGTGTCATCCTGGCCTCGCCGCCGCTGGACTTCCACGTCTCGGACTCGTACTTCGTGGTGGCGCACTTCCACTACGTGGTGTTCGGCACCGTGGTGTTCGCGATGTTCGCCGGCTTCCACTTCTGGTGGCCGAAGTTCACCGGCAAGCTCCTCGACGAGCGCCTGGGCAAGATCACGTTCTGGACGCTGTTCATCGGCTTCCACGGCACGTTCCTGGTCCAGCACTGGCTGGGTGCCGAGGGCATGCCGCGCCGGTACGCCGACTACCTGGCGGCCGACGGCTTCACGGCCCTGAACACGATCTCGACGATCAGCTCGTTCCTGCTCGGCATGTCGATACTGCCGTTCTTCTACAACATCTGGAAGACGGCCAAGTACGGCAAGCCGGTGGGCGTGGACGACCCGTGGGGCTACGGCCGTTCGCTGGAGTGGGCGACCTCCTGCCCGCCGCCGCGGCACAACTTCCTCACGCTGCCGCGCATCCGCAGCGAATCCCCCGCCTTCGACCTGCACCACCCCGAGGTCGCCGCGCTCGACCAGCTCGAGAACGTCGGTCACGGTGAGAAGACCCTCGCCGGTGGCAAGGAGGCCGGGAAGTGAAGATCCAGGGCAAGCTCTTCATCTGGCTGAGCGTCTTCATCCTGGCCGTCGCGATCGTCTACGGCTACTGGTCCAAGGAGCCGGCGGGCACCACCGCCCTCTTCCTGGCCTTCGGTCTGGCCATCATGATCGGCTTCTACCTGGCCTTCACGGCCAGGCGGGTCGACGCGGGTGCCCAGGACAACAAGGAAGCGGACGTCGCGGACGACGCCGGCGAGATCGGGTTCTTCAGCCCGCACAGCTGGCAGCCGCTGGCGCTCGGCATCGGCGGCGCGCTCGCCTTCCTGAGCGTGGCCGTCGGCTGGTGGATCATGTATTTCTCCGCGCCGGTGATCCTGGTCGGCCTGTTCGGCTGGGTCTTCGAGTACTACCGCGGTGAGAACCGCACCCAGTAGCACGCGCCGAGCGCAGAGGGGCCCGGACACTCCGTCAGGAGCGTCCGGGCCCCTTCGTCTGCCGTACCCGGCTCACTCGTCCGGGTTACCCGCCGTGCCGTCGTTGACGTTGCTCCCTAGCGTGAACACATGAGCAACCCGGTTCACTTCCAGGCGCGGGGGCGTACGGTCGTCGGCTGCACCCTGCTGGTGATGGCCCTCGGCGCGAGCGTCACCGCCTGCAGCGGCGGCGACGACCACCCGCTGTCCGCCGCGCCGTACGACGCGGCGGGCCAGATCTCCTTCAACGGCCCCACGGACGCCGGGAAGAAGGCCGACCCGGACAAGCCCCTGGAGGTCGTCGCCGAGGGCGCCGGCGGGCGCATCACGGACGTCACGGCCGTGGACGCCACCGGCCGCTACGTGGCGGGCGAACTCTCCGCCGACGGGTCCCGCTGGCACAGCACCTCACCGCTGGCCGCCAACGCCCGCTACACGGTCCGGGTGAGCACCGAGGACGGCGACGGCGCGCCCGGCCGCAAGGTGCTCACCCTGGAGACCGGCCGGCCCAGCGCCAAGAAGACCCTGGACGTCGCCCTCGGCCCCAAAGCGGGCGCGTACGGCGTCGGCCAGCCCCTCACCGCGGAGCTGAGCCAGCCGGTGCGGGACCCCGCCCAGCGGGCCATAGTGGAACGCGGCCTGAAGGTGGAGTCGACGCCCGCGGTGGAGGGCGCCTGGCACTGGGTGGACGACAAGAAGCTCCACTACCGGCCCAGGGACTACTGGCCCTCCCACGCCACCGTCCAGGTCCGCAGCGCCCTCGACGGCATCAAGATCGGTGACCGGATGTGGGGCGGCGCCGCCAAGTCCCTGCGGATCACCACCGACGACCGCGTCGTGGCGGTCACCGACGCGGCGTCCCACACCCTGACCCTCTTCAAGGAGGGCCAGGAGGTCCGGCAGATCCCCGTCACCACCGGCAAGCCCGGCTTCGAGACCCGCAACGGGGTCAAGGTCGTCCTCGGCAAGGAACCCTTCGTACGCATGCGCAGCAGCACCGTGGGCATCGCCGAGGGCTCCTCGGAGTCCTACGACCTGCCCGTGTACTTCGCGACCAGGGTCACCTGGAGCGGCGAGTACGTGCACGCCGCCCCCTGGTCCGTGGGCTCCCAGGGCTCCGCCAACGTCAGCCACGGCTGCGTCGGCATGAGCACCGCCAACGCGGAGTGGTTCTTCGGCGCCGTCCAGGAGGGCGACCTCGTGGAGGTCGTCAACTCCGGGGGCGAGACCATGGAGGCCTTCGGCAACGGCTTCGGCGACTGGAACCTGGACTGGGCCAAGTGGCGCACCGGAAGCGCCCTGACGGGCGGCACCGGGACGGCCGGCGACCAGGAGGCGGCGAGGCTGCGTCCGGCGGCGGTGTAGCGGCCCGCGCCGAGGGTGCCCTCAGACGCCCTGAAGCCGCTTCTCCCGCAGCAGCGCGGCCAGCGCGGACGCGAACTCGACCGGCTCCACGGGAAGCGCCACAGCCGCCTCCGCGCGGCTCCAGGTCGCCAGCCACGCGTCCTGCGGCCGCGCGATGAGCAGCAGCACCGGCGGGCAGTGGAAGATCTCGTCCTTGATCTGCCGGCACAGGCCCATGCCGCCCATCGGCACCGCCTCGCCGTCCAGGACGCAGACGTCGATCCCGCCCTTGTCCAGCTCCTTGATCGCGGCGGCCGGCGTGGCGCACTCCACGAACTCGACCACGGGCACGTCCGGAGCCGGCCGGCGACCGGTCGCGAGCCGCACCTGTTCGCGGGTGTTGGAGTCGTCGCTGTAGACCAGCACCGTGGCGGTCGCCTGCATGCTTCCTCCGATACGCGGTGGGGACTGTCGTGCCCGTTGCGCCGGATGCTACTCCCTTGAACAGCCCGTCAACACTGGTTCGGACACGCCTTCGACGGGCCGTTCGATGGGCCATACGGGCACTACAGAGGGGGCGAACACACCGAACGGCACCCCCCGGGGTGAGGGCGGGATAAGCGACCGACATAATGTCGGTCGTGGCGACAGCAACGACAGTAGAAACCGGGCACGCGCACCCGTCGGTCAACCGGCCGAACCTCACCAGCGTCGGAACCATCATCTGGTTGAGTTCCGAGCTGATGTTCTTCGCGGCCCTCTTCGCGATGTACTTCACCCTGCGATCGGTGACCGGCCCGGACTTCTGGTCCGAGAAGGCCGACGCGTTGAACTTCCCGTTCTCCGCGACGAACACCACGATCCTGGTGCTCTCCTCCCTCACCTGCCAGCTCGGCGTGTTCGCGGCCGAGCGCGGTGACGTGAAGAAGCTCAGGATGTGGTTCATCGTCACCTTCGTGATGGGTGCGATCTTCATCGGCGGTCAGGTGTTCGAGTACACCGAGCTGGTCAAGCACGAGGGCCTCTCGCTCTCGTCGGACCCGTACGGCTCGGTGTTCTACCTGACCACCGGCTTCCACGGACTGCACGTGACGGGCGGCCTCATCGCCTTCCTGCTGGTCCTCGGCCGCACCTACGCGGCCCGGAGGTTCACCCACGAGCAGGCGACCGCGGCCATTGTCGTGTCCTATTACTGGCACTTCGTCGATGTCGTCTGGATCGGTCTCTTCGCCACGATCTACATGATCAAGTAGTCGCGGCACGCACCCGCCCAATACCAGAAGCATCGACGCAGAAGATCCTGACACCGGGGTAATCCGTGAAAAAGCTCTCCGCACGACGACGCCACCCGCTGGCGGCGCTCGTCGTCCTACTCCTCGCGCTGGCATGCACAGGGGGGCTGTACGCCGCGTTCGCACCCGCGGACAAGGCGCAGGCCGATGAAACCGCCCAGTCCCTCGCCATCGACGAGGGCAAGAAGCTCTACGCCGTCGGCTGTGCCAGTTGCCACGGCACCGGAGGTCAGGGCACCACCGACGGTCCGAGCCTGGTCGGCGTCGGCGCCGCGGCCGTCGACTTCCAGGTGGGCACCGGCCGTATGCCGGCCCAGCAGCCGGGCGCGCAGGTCCCGCGCAAGAAGGTGATCTACTCCCAGGCCGAGATCGACCAGCTGGCCGCCTACATCGCCTCGCTCGGTGCCGGTCCGGCCATCCCGTCGCAGGAGAAGTACGGCCCGGAGGGCGCGGACATCGCCAAGGGTGGCGAACTGTTCCGCAACAACTGCGCGCAGTGCCACAACTTCACCGGCAAGGGCGGCGCTCTGACGCACGGCAAGTACGCGCCGAGCCTCGAGGATGTCGACCCCAAGCACATCTACGAGGCCATGCAGACCGGCCCGCAGAACATGCCCTCCTTCCCCGACACCACGCTGTCGGAGCAGAACAAGAAGGACATCATCGCCTACCTGCACGCGGTCAACAGCGACGACACCGAGAACCCCGGCGGGCTCAACCTCGGCGGACTGGGCCCGGTCAGTGAGGGTCTGTTCGCGTGGGTCTTCGGACTGGGCGCGCTGATCGCGGTCGCCGTCTGGGTCGCCGCTCGGACCGCAAAGGCCAAGAAGTCATGAGTAGCCAAGACATTCCAGAAGAGAACCTGCCCGCAGCGCAGGGCACCCACCACGGTGCGGTGAAGGTCGCGGACGAGCAGAACCCGTTCGCCGACCCGGGGCTGCCGCCCCACGAGCACCGGATCCAGGACATCGACGAGCGGGCCGCCAAGCGGTCCGAGCGCACGGTCGCCCTGCTGTTCACGCTCTCGATGCTGGCCACCATCGGCTTCATCGCCTCGTTCGTGACGATCCCGGTCGACAAGTCGGTCTACATCTTCCCGCTCGGTCACATCAGTGCGCTGAACTTCGCGCTCGGCATGACGCTCGGCGTCGCGCTGTTCGCGATCGGCGCCGGCGCGGTCCACTGGGCCCGCACCCTGATGTCCGACGAGGAGGTCGCCGACGAGCGGCACCCGATCGAGGCCGACCCCGAGACCCGTGCCAAGGTCCACGCGGACTTCAAGCAGGGTGCCAAGGAGTCGGTGATCGGGCGCCGCAAGCTGATCCGCAACACGATGCTGGGCGCGCTCACGCTGGTGCCGCTCTCCGGCGTCGTCCTGCTGCGCGACCTCGGCCCGCTGCCCGGGACCAAGCTCCGGCACACCCTGTGGTCCAAGGGCAAGCTGCTCGTCAACATGAACACCCACGAGCCGCTGCGTCCCTCCGACGTCGCGGTGGGCTCGCTCACCTTCGCCATGCCCGAGGGCCTGGAGGAGCACGACGAGGAGTTCATGACGGAGATCGCGAAGGCGGCCCTGATGATCATCCGGCTGGAGCCGGAGGCCATCAAGGACAAGCGCGAGCTCGAGTGGTCGCACGAGGGCATCGTGGCGTACTCGAAGATCTGCACCCACGTCGGTTGCCCGATCTCCCTGTACGAGCAGCAGACGCACCACGCGCTCTGCCCCTGCCACCAGTCCACCTTCGACCTTGCCGACGGCGCCCGGGTGATCTTCGGTCCCGCCGGTCACGCCTTGCCGCAGCTGCGCATCGGCGTGAACGACGAGGGTTACCTCGAAGCGCTCGGCGACTTCGAAGAGCCCGTCGGTCCTGCCTTCTGGGAGCGCGGATGAGCACTACAGCCAACGAAGCCCCCCGCTCTCGCGGGAAGGCACCGGCCGGCGAGCGCGTCGCCGACTGGGCCGACGGCCGCCTGGGGATCTACTCCCTGGCCAAGGCCAACATGCGCAAGATCTTCCCCGACCACTGGTCGTTCATGCTCGGCGAAGTGTGCATGTACAGCTTCATCATCATCATCCTCACGGGTGTGTACCTGACGCTGTTCTTCCACCCGTCGATGAACGAGGTCACGTACCACGGCTCGTACGTGCCGCTGCAGGGCCAGCTGATGAGTGAGGCGTACGCCTCGACGCTGGACATCAGCTTCGACGTCCGCGGTGGTCTGCTCATCCGGCAGATCCACCACTGGGCGGCGCTGATCTTCCTCGCCGGCATGTTCGTGCACATGATGCGCGTCTTCTTCACCGGCGCATTCCGCAAGCCGCGCGAGGTCAACTGGCTGTTCGGCTTCCTGCTGCTCGTCCTCGGCATGTTCACCGGTTTCACCGGTTACTCGCTCCCGGACGACCTGCTCTCGGGCACCGGTATCCGCTTCATGGAGGGCGCGATCCTGTCCGTGCCGATCGTCGGCACGTACATCTCGTTCTTCCTCTTCGGCGGGGAGTTCCCCGGCCACGACTTCGTGGCCCGGTTCTACTCGATCCACATCCTGCTGCTGCCGGGCATCATGCTGGGCCTGATGGTGGCCCACCTGATCCTGGTCTTCTACCACAAGCACACGCAGTTCGCGGGTCCCGGCAAGACGAACAAGAACGTCGTCGGCATGCCGCTGCTGCCGGTGTACATGGCGAAGGCCGGAGGCTTCTTCTTCCTGGTCTTCGGTGTCATCGCCGCCATCTCGGCGATCGCCACGATCAACCCGATCTGGTCCATCGGCCCCTACCGGCCGGACATGGTCTCCACCGGCGCCCAGCCCGACTGGTACATGGGCTTCTCCGAGGGTCTTATCCGTGTCATGCCCGGCTGGGAGATCAACTTCTGGGGCCACACGCTCGTCCTGGGTGTGTTCGTCCCGCTGATGATCTTCCCGCTGGTCCTGGCGGCGATCGCGGTCTACCCGTTCATCGAGTCCTGGGTCACCGGCGACAAGCGCGAGCACCACATCCTGGACCGCCCGCGCAACGCCCCGACGCGGACCGCGTTCGGTGTCGCCTGGATCACCGAGTACTTCATCCTGCTCATCGGTGGCGGCAACGACATCTGGGCCACGCACTTCCACCTGTCGATCAACGCGATCACCTGGTTCGTCCGCATCGCGTTCTTCGTCGGACCGGTCATCGCGTTCATCGTCACCAAGCGGATCTGCCTCGGCCTCCAGCGCCGGGACAAGGAGAAGGTGCTGCACGGCCGCGAGTCGGGCATCATCAAGCGCCTGCCGCACGGTGAGTTCATCGAGGTGCACGAGCCGCTCAGCCAGGAGGCGCTCTACACGCTCACGGCGCACGAGCAGTACAAGCCGGCCGAGATCGGCCCGACGGTCGACGAGAACGGCGTCGAGCGCAAGCCGAAGCGCACGGAGAAGCTCCGCGCCAAGCTGAGCAAGGGGTACTACGGCGAGGAGTCGCAGATTCCGAAGCCGACCGTCGAGGAGTACAAGGAGATCACGAGCGGCCACGGCCACCACTGACCCTCCAGCGTCGCCACACCACGGTCGAAGGGCCCCGTCCGTTCCGCGGACGGGGCCCTTCGCCGTGCCCGGGGCTGGATAGGGTGGGAGCACACTTCCCTTCCGCCACACACACGATTCTGGAGCGGCTCATGAGCGCTGCGACCCCCGCTGGAGGCGACAACGCGGCGGGCCGCTCCTGGCCCGCCCTGCTGAACGGACTGCTGGACGGCCGCGACCTGTCCGCCGACGACACGGCGTGGGCGCTGGACGTGATCATGCGCGGCGAGGCGACGGACGCGCAGATCGCCGGCTTCGCGGTGGCCCTGAGGTCCAAGGGAGAGACCGTCGAGGAGATCTCCGGTCTCGTCCGCACGATGTACGCCCACGCCAACGTGATCGAGGTGCCCGGCGAGACGGTCGACATCGTCGGTACCGGCGGCGACGGCGCCAAGACGGTCAACATCTCCACCATGTCGGCGATCGTCGTGGCCGGCACGGGCGCGAAGGTCGTCAAGCACGGCAACCGGGCCGCCTCCTCGGCGTCCGGGGCCTCCGACGTCCTGGAGAAGCTCGGGGTCAACCTGGAGCTGACGCCGAAGCGGGTGGCGGAGGTCGCCGAGGAGGCCGGCATCACCTTCTGCTTCGCCGTGAAGTTCCACCCGGCGCTGCGCCACGTGGCGGCGGCGCGCGGTCAGCTGGGCATCCGCACGGTGTTCAACTTCCTGGGCCCGTTGACCAACCCCGCCCATGTGAAGGCCCAGGCCATCGGGGTGGCCCACGCCCGGATGGCGCCGATCATCGCCGGTGTCTTCGCCGAGCGCGGCCACTCGTCCCTGGTCTTCCGCGGTGACGACGGCCTCGACGAGCTGACCACGACCTCCACGTCCAAGGTCTGGGTCGTCCGGGACGGCCGGGTGACCGAGGAGACCTTCGACCCCCGGGACGTCGGCATCGACCTCGTGCCGGTCGAGGCGCTGCGCGGTGCCGACGCCTCCTACAACGCCGACGTCGCCCGCCGCCTGCTGAACGGCGAGAGCGGCCCGGTCCGCGACGCGGTGCTGCTGAACTCGGCGGCGGCCCTGGTGGCCCTGGAGCCCGGCGCGGGGACGCTGACGGAGCAGGTCCGGGCCGGCATGGACCGGGCCGCCGAGTCGATCGACTCGGGCGCGGCCAGGCGGGCCCTGGAGCGCTGGGTGGCCGCGAGCAACGCGTAGCCGCCTTCCCGTGTGACGTGCGTCCCGCGATCCGGACCCGGGTTGCGGGGCGCCGATCATTTCCCTTAGGTTTTCCGACAGGTCATGAGTGACAGTCATGAGGCCCCGGCCGACTGTCCGGCAACCCTCCGTCCGTGGCGGGGTGCCCCGGGTGAAGACCAGGTCGTGGACAGCAAGGTCCACGGCAAGCGCGGACCCCTCGCGAAACCAGGGGTCCTGGGTCGTCCGAGGGAGTCTCCCGTGAACCAGCGAATGCGATAGGGCCGCAGAGCCCCGCCTCCGCACACCCCTTTCTTCTCTTTCACAGCGCGTTCCTCCGCGCTGGTCTTCACGGGAGTCCGCCATGTCCGTACCCACCGCTGTCGCCACCCCGCTGCCCGTTCTGGGCCGGGACGTCACCGTGCCGCTCGTCACCGGCGGAGAGGTCACCTACGCCGCGCTCGACTACGCCGCCAGCGCGCCCGCGCTCCAGCGGGTCTGGGACGACGTCGCCGCCTACGCCCCGTACTACGGCAGCGTGCACCGCGGGGCCGGGTACCTGTCGCAGCTGTCGACCGACCTGTTCGAGAACGCCCGCAGGACCGTCGCCGGATTCCTCGGCTGCCGGGACGGGGACCAGGTGGTCTTCACCCGCTCCACCACCGACTCCCTCAACCTGCTCGCCGCCGCGCTGCCCGCCGGCTGCCGGGTCTTCGTCTTCGAGACCGAGCACCACGCCTCGCTGCTGCCCTGGCGGAACGCGGACGTGACCTACCTCGACGCCCCGCGCACCCCCGCGCAGGCCGTCGAGACCCTGGAGCGCGCGCTGGCCGCCCGCGAGCCGTACGGGCCCGCCCTGGTGTGCGTCACCGGCGCCTCGAACGTCACCGGTGAGCTGTGGCCGGTGCGGGAACTGGCCGCCGCCGCCCACGCGCACGGCGCCCGCATCGTGCTGGACGCCGCCCAGCTCGCCCCGCACCACCCCGTGTCGGTGGCCGACCTGGACGTCGACTGGGTCGCCTTCTCCGGGCACAAGCTGTACGCCCCCTTCGGCGCCGGCGTGCTGGCCGGCCGCGCCGACTGGCTGCGCGAGGCCGAGCCGTACCTCGCGGGCGGCGGTGCCAGCCGCCGGGTCACCCGGCGCGCCGACGGCGGGGTGGACGTGGAGTGGCACGACAGCGCCGCGCGCCACGAGGCCGGGTCGCCCAACGTCATCGGCGCCTACGCGATCGCCTCCGCCTGCAAGGCGCTCACCGAGGCCGGGTTCGACACGCTGGTCGCCCGCGAGGAGTACCTGATCCGGAAGGTGCGGGAGGGCCTCGCCGAGGTGCCGCGGGTGCGGGTCCTCTCGCTCTTCGGTGACGAGGCCCCCCGCGTCGGTGTCCTCTCCTTCGTCGTCGACGGCTGGAACAGCTCCCACTTCGCCGCCGCGCTCTCCGCCGAGTACGGCATCGGTGTGCGCGACGGCCTGTTCTGCGCCCACCCGCTGGTGCGCACCCTGCTCGGCAGCGACCCGCAGACGCAGGGCGAGTGCGGCGCGCCCGAGGCGGCGCCCGGCGAGAAGTCCCTGAACGCCATCCGGGTGAGCTTCGGCGCGGGCACCCCGGACGAGCACGTCGAGCGGTTCGTGAACGCCGTGAAGGAGCTGGTGAGCGACGGCGCCCGGTGGAACTACCGCACCGAGGACGGACGCTGCGTGCCCGACACCTCCAGCGCCGCCGGCACCTCCACCGCCGCCGGCGCCCCCGCCTCCGCCGGCTGAGCCGCCCGGCCCGGCAGGCGTGAGCCCAGCAGGATCATCCGCAGCGCCCGTTCGGTGGCGTCCGTGAGGAGTTCCGAGGCCCGCAGCAGGGCGTCCGCCAGGGCCATCGGCGCCGGCATGATGCCGTGGAAGGCGTCCACCCCCGGCACCTCGTGCGCGCCCTCGCCGAGTGTGCCGGCCAGGGCGAGGACGGGACGCCCGGAGAGCTTGGCGCGGCGGGCCACCTCGGCGGGGACCTTGCCGCGCGGCGTCTGGTGGTCCAGGGCGCCCTCGGCGGTCAGCACCAGGTCGGCGCGGGCCAGCCGGGCGTCCAGGTCGAGGTGGTCCAGCAGCACGTCGAAGCGGGGCAGCAGCCGGGCCCCGACGGCGGCCAGTCCGGCGCCCAGTCCGCCCGAGGCGCCGGTGCCGGGGCCGCCGCGCAGGTCGACGCCGGTGACCCCGAGGTCGCGGGTGAGGACGCGCGCCCAGTTCTCCAGCCCGGCCGACAACTCCTCGACCTGTGCGGGCGTCGCCCCCTTCTGCGGGCCGAACACCCGGGCCACGCCCCGCTCTCCGCAGAGCACGTTGAAGGGGTTGCAGGCCACCAGCAGCTCGGTGTCCCCCAGACGGGCGTCGAGGCCGGACGGGTCGACGCGGGCCAGGCGGATCAGCTCCCGTCCGCCGGGCGGGAGTTCGAAGCCGTCGGCGTCCAGCAGCCGCGCCCCGAGCGCCTGGAGCGCGCCGGCGCCCCCGTCGGACGTACCCGAGTCGCCGCAGCCGACCAGGACGCGCCGTACCCCGGTGTCGAGCGCGGCGCGGATCAGCTCTCCGACGCCGTACGTGGTGGTGGCGCCGGGGTCGCGCAGGGCCCGGGGGACCAGGGAGAGACCGGCCACGGCCGCCATCTCCACCACCGCCGTGTCCCGGCCGCCGAGCAGGGCGAAGTGGGTGCCGACGGTCTCGCCGACCGGGCCGGTGGCGGCCAGCGCGACGAGCCGTCCGCCGGTCGCGGCGGCCAGCGCGGCGGCCGTGCCCTCGCCGCCGTCGACGAGCGGGACGCGGTCGATCTCGGCGGCCGGCAGGACCCGGCGGACGCCCGCCGCGATGGCGTCGGCGGCGGCCTCGGCGGACAGGGACTCCTTGAAGCCGCTGGGCGCGACGACGACGCGGTTCAGCAGGGTGGGCAGGGAAGACACGGAGGACTCCTTCATCGGGTCACGGGTACGCCGAGCAGCGGCCAGACGGCGGCGGCGAAGAACAGCACGAGCGCGGCCGTCAGCGGCGCCAGGACGGCGGACAGCCGCAGCAGGTCGCGCGGGGTGTAGGTGGGGGTGCCGGGGAGGTCGGAGAAGAGCGTGACCGGCTTGGCGGAGGCCGGGAGCGTGTGGCAGAAGCCGGCGGCGGCGGTGGACGCGAGCGCGGCGGCGACCGGATTGACCCCGGCGCCCACGGCCGCCGCGATCACCAGCGGGACCAGGACCGAGGAGCGGGCCGAGCGGGACTGGAGGACCAGGTGGGCGGCCGTGCTGATCGCGACCACCACACCGAGGAAGACGGCCGGCGTGACGTGCGCGGGTATCCCCGACACCAGCCACTTCGCCGCGCCGGAGTCGGCGAGCGCGACGCCCATCGCCATGGTCGCCGCCATGAACAGCAGCAGCGACCAGGGCACCGTCTTGAGCGCGTCCTTGAGCCGTACGGTGCCGAGCGCGGGGGTGGAGGCGACGACCGCGCCGATCAGCGCCACGACCGCGGGCGACACGTGGTGCAGCGGCTCGCTGCACCACAGGGCCACCACGGTGGCCAGCAGCAGGGCGCACCGCTTCTCCGCCTGCGTCCACGGCCCGGTCACCGGGCTCTCGCTGTGCCGCTGTATCTCCTCGGCGGTGATGTGGACGGGACCCTTGCGGTCCGCCCGCCGGGTCGTCGTCAGCAGCACCGTCTCGGCGGCCAGATGGGAGGAGGCCACCGCCAGGGGGAGGCCCAGCAGCAGCCACTGGGTGAAGCCGATCCGGTCGCCGGTCGTCTCCCACAGCACCGACACGGTGATCAGGTGCGCGCCCGCTCCGATCAGGGTCGCCACCGCCGACAGCAGGATCACGGTCGGGAACAGCAGCGCCAGCATCACCACCAGGCGTTTGCGGTCCGCGAGGGCCTTGGCGAGGGCGAGGAACACCGGCAGCGCGAGCGCCGCCCGCCCCGAGGTGGCCGGCACCGCGAAGGCGGTCACGACCAGCGCGGCCGTGGTCAGGTGGACCAACTGCCGTACGCTGCGCGCCCCGCCGACCAGGAACGCCGCCGCCCGGCCCGCGAGCCCGGTGCGGGCCACCGCGGCGGCCAGGACGAAGGCGCAGATCAGCAGCCACACCGTGTCGTCACCGAGGGTGCCGAAGAGGGTGTCGCTGCTGATCACGCCGGTCGCGGTCAGCGCGAGTCCGGCACCCAGCGCGATGTAGGTGTCGTCGATCGGCGTGGCGATCCAGGCGCAGGTGGCCAGCGCGAACACGGCGAGGGTCAGGCGCGCGTCGCCACCGAGGGCGGGGAAGTTGGCGGGGACCGCCAGCAGCGCGCACAGGGACAGCGCCGCACACAGGGCCGCCGCCAGGCGGAGGTTCAACGTCACGTCATCGAGTGTTCGCCCGGGCGGTGAGTCCTCAATGAGCCCGACATGAAGGAAACTTCACACGAAAGCCGGTCAGTCCGGCAGTCGGTCAGCCCGGCAGCCGGTACCCCATCCCCCGCACCGTCTCCACCCGTTGCGCGCCCAGCTTCTTGCGCAGCGCCCGCACGTACACGTCCACGATGTTGGAGCCCGGGTCGAAGTCGTAGCCCCACACGTGGGACAGGATCTGCTCCCGCGACAGGACCTGCCCCGGATGCCGCAGGAACAGCTCCAGCAGCACGAACTCACGGGCCGTCAGGTCGACCAGCCGCTCCCCGGCGCGCGCCCGGCGGGTGCGCAGGTCCAGGGAGAGGTCGCCGGACCTCAGCACCGTCACCTCCGGCGCCCGGGCCGCCGTACGCAGCCGCAGCCGCACCCGGGCGAGCAGTTCCTCGAAGCGGAACGGCTTGGTCATCCAGTCGTCGGCGCCGCCCTCCAGGCCGGCCACCGTGTCCCGTACGGAGTCCCGGGCGGTCAGGACGATCACCGGGGTCGTCACCCGGGACTCGCGCAGCTCGCGCAGGACCGTGAAACCGTCCCGGCCGGGCAGCCCGATGTCCAGGACGACCAGGTCGAAGCCGCCGGTCAGGGCGTACTCGAAGGCGGCGTCGCCGTCGGCGACGGCGGTGGTGGTGAAGCCGTTGGCGCGCAGGCCCTTCTCGACGAAGGAGGCGATGCGCTCCTCGTCCTCGACGATGAGGATGCGGTTCATGGGCGTGCCTCTTCCGGAAATCAGTCCAGTGTCAGTACGAAGGTGGCCCCGCCGCCCTCGGTGGTGCGCAGGGCGACCCGCCCGCCGTGGCCCTCCGCGATCGCCTGGACGATCGACAGGCCGAGCCCGGCGCCGGTCCCGCGCACCCCGCGCCGGGCGGTGCCGCGCCGGAAGCGCTCGAAGATGACCTCGGCGTCCTGGGGCTGCACGCCGGGGCCCGAGTCGGCGACGTACAGCTCGATCCGGGCGCCGTCGGCGCGGGAGCCGATGCGGATGGTCTGGCCGGTGGTGGTGTGCTGCACGGCGTTCTGGGCGAGCTGCACCATCGCCTGCGTGATCCGCTGGGGATCGAGCCGGGCCTCGCGGTCGGCGACCTGGTCCAGCACCCAGTCCCGGTCGCCGAGGGTGCGGGCCTTGACGTAGACGTCGGCGGTGAGTTCGGCGACCTGGACCGGCTCGGGGGTGACGAAGTCGGGGCGTTCGGCCTTGGCGAGCAGCAGCAGGTCCTCGACGATGCGGCTCATCCGGTCCAGTTCGTCGGTGACCAGGCGGACGGTCTCCTCGCGCTCGGCCGGGTCGTCGCCCATCAGCTCCAGGTGGCCGCGGACGATGGTGATCGGCGTGCGCAGCTCGTGTCCCGCGTCGTCGACGAACCGGCGCTGGGTGGCGAAGGCGCGTTCCAGCCGGTCGAGCATGGCGTTGAACGTCTCGGCGAGCGCCGCCACGTCGTCGTGGCCGTGGACCGGGATGCGCCGGGTCAGGTCCTGCTCGGTGAGCTGCGCGGCCGTGGTCCGCACCAGCCGCACCGGCTTGAGGATGCGGCCCGCGACCACCCAGGCGATGCCGGTCGTCATCAGCAGGGCGACGCCGGAGATGGCCAGCAGCACGCGGAACACCTCGTCGGCGCGGGCCTGTTCGCGCCCCGGGTGGAAGGCGACCACGAAGGCCGCCGCCGGTTCGCCGCCGTAGCGGGCCACGGTGACCTTGGCCCAGCGGATGTCGCCCTCGGGCCGCTGGAGGGTGCCGGTGGAGTCGGGCGAGGCGTAGATGCGGCGCCGGGCGCCGGCGTCCTCGTGCAGGGGCAGGGCGACCGGGATCTCGCGCTGCTGGATGATCTGCGTGGGCTTGCCGCCCACGTCGCCGACCAGGCCGATCAGCTCCTCGTCCAGGTCGGCGTACTGCCGCTCCAGGAAGACCCGCAGCAGCCGCCCCGGGTCGGTGAACGGGCGGCCGGTGGCCGGGTCGAAGCCCTGCTCCTCGAAGTTGGCGAACTCGCCGGCCTCCTGGGCGAGCAGCCCGTTGATCCGCTGGTCGGTGTCGCGCAGCAGGATCGAGCGGGTGGTCGCGGCGACCGAGGCCAGGGCGACCGCCATCACGAGCAGCAGCCACAGCAGGATGCGGACGCGGGCCGAGATCCGGCGGCGCTCGCGGTCAGCCGTCGTCGCCGGGCCCGTCGTCGGCGCCCCGGTCGACGGCTGAGTCGTCGGGCTCCTGGCCTCGGTCGTCGTCATCGTCGTCATCCGGGGGGCTGTCGGTCACCGGTGGCCGGGTCACCACCTGGTCGCTGGGCGTCGGCTCGGGCGAGGAGGAGGTGGGCGTCGGCGTCGGGGAGCCGCTCTCCAGCTCCACCTTGGACGGCACCTTGGGCTCCTTCGGGCTGTCGGTGAGGGCGAAACTGGTCGCGGCGATGCCGAGTGGGATCAGGACCACGGCCGCGAGGGCCGCCATCCGGCGTGAGAAGACCATGTCCTCGATCCTGCGCCCCGTACCCGTCGTCCCGGATGAGCCCGCGATGAAGAACTCTTCATCAGCCGCCCGGGGCACAGCCGCCCGGGGCACAGCCGCCCGGGGCACAGCCGCGCGGGGCACAGCCCCCGGGCCCCGGCCGCCGGCTCAGTTGTCGAGCCCGATGGCGAACGCCGCCTCCAGGTCGTGCTGCGAGTACGTCCGGAACGCCACGTGCGTGTCCGTGCCCTCCACGCCCGGGATCTTGCTGATCCGGCCGGGGATGACCTCGGCCAGGTCCTCGTGCCGGCTCACCCGCACCATGGCGATCAGGTCGTAGGTGCCGGTGACGGAGAAGACCTCCGTGACGTTCTCCAGCGCGGCGATCCGCTCCGCGATCTCGGGGATGCGGTCCACGCTGGTCTTGATGAGGACGATCGCGCTGATCACGGCTGGTTCTCTCCCTCGGGCGCCGCCACTGGAACGCTCTTCACTCTAGCCGCAGGCCCGAACCGCACCCAGGCGAAGACGAAGCCCAGCCCGAAGCCCACCAGGTGCGCGAGGTACGCCACTCCCGGGCCGTCGCCGGCCCGCCCCGCGGCCATCCACTGGAGCCCGGCCCAGAAGGGCAGCACCACCCAGGCCGGGAACCGCAGCGGCAGGAAGAAGAGGAAGGGCAGGAGGCTGGTCACCCGGGCGCTCGGGAAGAGGAAGAGGAACGCGCCGAGGATCGCGGAGATCGCCCCCGAGGCACCGACCAGGGACTGCTGGGAGTGGGCGTTGGCGCCCGCGTAGCCGAGCAGGGCCAGGTAGCCGCAGCCGAGGTAGAACAGGGCGAACTGGAGCCGGCCCATCCGTTCCTCGGTCATCGCGCCGAAGACGTACAGGAAGAGCATGTTGCCCAGCAGGTGCACCCAGCTGCCGTGGACGAAGAGGGCCGTCGCGGGGGTCAGCGCCGAGCCGGGGGAGTCCTCGAACAGTTCTGCGGGGATCACGCCCCAGCGCCGGAAGTAGGCGCGCTGCGCGGCCAGCAGCTCCTCCCCGGCGCCGTACGCGGGATTGAGGCCCGCCGCCGGGCTGATCAGGAACAGCAGACAGCACAGCGTGATCAGCGTGTACGTCACCGGTGCCGTGCGGCCCCGGGTCCCGCGGGCCGTGCCGAGCGTCCTGACCCTTCCGAGGGCTGCCGTGCTCCAGTTGCGGATCATGGCTACAGAGCATGACGTAACGGGACGCAACCGCCCGGACCGCCTCGCCGCCGTGGACACGCGGGCGTCGGGTACCCGCCAGGCCGTAGGGTTACGAGCCACACGCACCCGGGAAGCCCGGTGCGTCACCGACACTGGAAGAGAGCGAACAGCCACGATGACGGTTCCCCTGCCGACCGACACGACGCGGTGGCGCTGCACCCTCTGCGGCAACCTCACCCGCTTCGACGTGACCCGGGCCTCGAAGGTCGTGGAGTACGTCCACCTCGACCTGGCCGGCGAGCCGCAGGTCGAGGAGCGCGAGGTGCTCAGTGAGACCATCGAGTCGGTGCGGTGCCGCTGGTGCAACGCCGTGGACCAGGTGGAACTCGTGGACAGGCCGGGTGCCGCCTCCTGACGGGAGCGGCCCCGCACCAGGCGATCCCGGACCGGGGTCGCCCTGAGACATTGGGGTGACGGATGGTGGAGACACAGGGCGGGGGGCCGGGGGACGGCGCCGCCGAGGTGCTCGACCGCCCGCTGCCCGACGGCGTGCGGCGCAGGGTCGTCCAGATCGTGTCCGACGGCTTCGGCGGACTCACCCTCGGCGAACTGCCCGCACAGCTGAGACAGTACGCCCGTTTCGCTCCGAACCGCAGGACCAAGTTCGCCGGCAACGCCATGGCCGCCGCCGTGGAGACCGACACCCTGTTCCGCCAGCGCATCGGCGAGAAGTTCCGGGCGGCCCAGCCCGAACTGGCCGGGGCCCTGGACGCCGGCTCCCCGCCCCCGGCCGCGGACCCCCTCGACGTGGCGGCCGCGGCCTACGTGCTGCGGCCGCACGGCTGGGTGAAGCTCGTGACCGCGGCCGGCGAGGAGGCGCAGCGCGCGGACGCCGAGCGCGCCGACGAGGAGAACCGGGCGGAGCTGGAGCGGCTGCACCAGGAGCTGGCCCGCGCCCGGGAGCACACCAAGGCCGAGACCGAGCGGCTGCGGACCGAGCTGGACGCGGCGAAGCGGGAGGCCGAGTCGCTGCACCGCAAGCTGCGCTCCGCCCTCAGCGACGTCAAGCGCGGCGAGGCGGCGCTGCGCAAGGTCCAGGCCGAGATGGACGCCGTCCGGGCCGAGAGCCACGCCCAGGTGTCCGCCGCCGAGAGCGAGACCCGGCGGCTCAAGACCCGGCTCGGGGAGGCGGAGGCGGCCCTGGAGGCCACCCGCAAGGCGGCCCGCGAGGGGCGCAGCGTCGAGGACATGCGGGTGCGGCTGCTGCTGGACACCCTGCTGGACGCGACGCAGGGGCTGCGCCGGGAGCTGGCGCTGCCCCCGGTGTCCGTGAAGCCCGCCGAGACGGTGGACGCGGTCGAGCCGGGCCGGATGACGCCCAAGGACATCGCCGCCCGCGCCCTGTCCGAGAACGACCCCGCCATCCTCGACCAGTTGCTGGCGCTGCCCCAGGCGCACCTGGTCGTCGACGGCTACAACGTCACCAAGACCGGCTACCCGCAGATGCCGCTGGAGAAGCAGCGGCTGCGCCTGCTCGGCCAGCTCTCCCAGCTCGCCGCCCAGACCGGCGCCGAGATGACCTGCGTCTTCGACGGCGCCGAGCTGGCGGCGCCGGTGCTGCTGGCGCCGCCGCGCGGGGTGCGGGTGCTGTTCTCCAAGCCCGGGGTCACCGCCGACGAGCTGATCCGCCAGCTGGTGCGGGCCGAGCCGCCGGGGCGGCCGGTCATCGTCGTCTCCACCGACCGCGAGGTCGCCGACGGGGTCGCGCGCGCCGGCGCACGCCCGGTGGCGTCCGCGGTGCTCCTCAAGCGGCTTTCCTGACCTCCTGCTTCACTTTCGAGGCAACCGTAACGTAGGTGTTCTATGCCTGAATTGACGGAACCGTCACGCAACGTAGCGTCAAGTAGGGATTACCGCACGTGAGTTGTGGCAAAGAATGCGGTGCGTAACCGGGATTTTTCGGCGGAGGATTTGAACTGATCACGAGTGGGTCACTAGGGTCAGCCCTCGAACCCTCGAACGGGTGATCCCTCTCAAGAAGGAGCTCGTCTCCGTGGCGTCCCACCGTCGTCCCAAGCAGCCGAGCCGCACGCGCGTGACCGTGCTCACCACCGCTGCCGCAGCCGCTGTCGCTCTCAGCTCCCAGGCCGCCAACGCCGCCCCGAGCGAGAAGCCGAGCAAGGACGAGGTCAAGGCCAAGGTCGACAAGCTCTACACCGAGGCGGAGCAGGCCACCGAGAAGTACAACGGCGCCAAGGAGAAGCAGGAGAAGCTCCAGAAGGAGATCTCCACGATCCAGGACAACGTCGCCCGCGGCCAGGAGGAGCTCAACGAGCTGCGCGACGGCCTCGGTTCGATGGCCAGCGCCCAGTACCGCTCCGGCGGCATAGACCCCTCCCTCCAGCTCTTCCTGTCCGCCGACCCGGACAGCTACCTGGACAAGGCATCCACCCTCGACCAGCTGAGCGGTCAGCAGGTCGAGGCGCTGAAGAAGATCCAGGAGAAGCAGCGCGACCTCGCCCAGCAGCGTTCCGAGGCGTCCGAGAAGCTCAAGGACCTCGCCTCCACCCGCACCGAGCTGGGCAAGAAGAAGAAGGAAGTCCAGGGCAAGCTCTCCTCCGCCCAGAAGCTGCTCAACACCCTCACCGCGCAGGAGAAGGCCGCCCTCGCCGAGGAGGAGCAGCGCGCCACCCGCACCAGCGAGCGCGAGGTCCTCTCCAGCACCGACGGCCCCTCCGGCAAGCCCGCCTCCGGCCGGGCCGCCGCCGCCTTCGCCGCCGCCCAGAGCAAGATCGGCACGCCCTACGTCTACGGCGCCACCGGCCCGTCCTCCTTCGACTGCTCGGGCCTGACCTCCTGGGCCTACGCCCAGGCCGGCGTCGGCATCCCGCGCACCTCCGAGGCGCAGACCGGCGCGGGCACGCGGATCTACTCGCAGAGCCAGCTCCAGGTCGGCGACCTGGTCTTCTTCTTCAACGACCTGCACCACGTCGGCCTCTACGCCGGCAACGGCCAGGTGCTGCACGCGCCGCGCACCGGCACGGTCGTCCGCTACGAGTCGATGGGCACCATCGGCGGCCCGTTCATGTTCGGCGTGCGGGTCTGACCCAGCCCCCGCGCCACCCGAAGTCGCCCTCGTCGTGCCGCCCGTTCGGGCGAATCACGGCGAGGGCGTTCTGGCTCCCGCCCCGCCGGTGACCTGCGTCGGCGGCCCGGCGCCGGGCCGCGCGCCCCGCGAGGTCGTTGGCCGCCGGCCCGGCGCGGGGTTACTGTCTGCCGCGTTTCCCTGTCCGTCAGCGGAAGGAGTGCGGCTTCCCGTGGGGTCCCATCGCCGCCTTGCACCAACCGGGTTCGACCGCGGCGCCACCGCCGCCGTGGGCCTGCTTTCCGTCGCCGCCGCGGTCCTGGGCGCCGTACCGGCCACGGCCGCCCCGCACGACGACCGGCGGGCGGAGGTGGACCGGCTGTACACGGAGGCGGAGCGGGCGACCGAGGCGTACAACAAGGCCGACGCGCGCACCGACGCCCTGCGCGAGGAGGTCAGCGCCGCGCAGGACGCCATCGCGCGGCAGCAGGAGCGCATCAACTCCATGCGGGACGCGCTGGGTTCGCTGGCCGGCGCGCAGTACCGCTCCGGCGGCATCGACCCGTCGCTGGCGCTGCTGCTCTCCGCCGACCCGGACGACTACCTGGACAAGGCCTCGGTGCTCGACCGGGTCACCACCCGCCAGGCCGGCGAACTGAGGGAACTCCAGGAGGCGATGCGCGACCTCGCCGAGGACCGCGCCGAGGCGGGCCGCAAGCTCACCGAACTGGAGAAGGGCCGCAAGGCCGTCGCCGCCCACAAGAAGACCGTGGAGCGCAAGCTCGCCGAGGCCCGCGCACTGCTGAACTCCCTGCCGGACGAGGACCGCGCCGCCTACGACCGGGGCTCCCGCTCCGGCCGCGCCGACCTGCCCGGCCCCGGCGCCGCGGACCCCGTCTCCGGCCGCGCGGCCGCCGCCGTCGCCGCCGCCCGCTCGGCCCTGGGCAAGCCGTACGTCTGGGGTGCCAACGGACCCACCGGCTTCGACTGCTCGGGCCTGACCCAGTGGTCGTACGCCCAGGCCGGGGTCGGCCTGCCGCGCACCTCGCAGGCGCAGTCCGGCACCGGGCAGCGGGTGTCCCTGGCCGAGGCGCGCCCCGGCGACCTGGTCGCCTACCGGGACGACGCCAGCCACATCGGCATGTACGTCGGCGACGGCCAGGTCATCCACGCGCCCTACCCGGGCGCGCCCGTGCGCTACGACCCGGTCGGCATGATGCCGGTCTCCTCGGTGACCCGGGTGTGATCCTCCCGGGCCCGCCGGCCACTGCCCCCTCGGGCCCGGCGCCCGTACGATCGGGAAGGTGGCTGGTCGCGGGCGGGTGTCGGGTTCCTCGGTGGTGGCGCTGTGCCTGCTGCTGGCCGCCCTCGTGGGCTGCGGCGGCCGGAGCGCGGCCGACCCCGTCCTTTCCGAGGTGCAGCGGGTACTGGACCGGCGGGCGGCGGCCGTGCTCGACCACGACCGGGCCGCCTACGCCCGTACCGGTGACGGAGCCGGCTTCGACAACCTGAGCGCGGTGCCGCTGGCCGCCTGGTCGTACCGCGTGGCGGACGTGGACCGCGGCGGCGCCACGGCCACCGCCGACGTCGAACTGCGCTACCGCGTCGAGGGCCACGACCGGGGGCCCGTCACCGCCCGCCGTACCGTGCGGCTGAGCCGCGAGGGCGCGGACGGGCCGTGGTCCGTCGACTCCGACCGGCCGGCGAAGAAGTCCGGCCAGCAGCCGTGGGACCAGGGTGCCGTGCGGGTCGTGCGCGGGACGCACAGCCTCGTGCTCGGCGTCGGGCAGTCCACCGGGACGCTGCGGGGCTTCGCCGACCTGGCCGACCGCGCGGTGCCGGCCGTGTCGGACGCCTGGGACGGCGACTGGTCCCGGCGGGTCGTGGTGCTGGTCCCCGAGTCGCTGGAGGGCATGGCGGGCCTGCTGGGCTCGCCCGCCTCCTCCTACCGGGGCATCGCCGCGGTCACCACCGGCGAGACCGGCGGCCGGGAACACGCGCCGGCGGACCGGATCATCGTCAACCCCGACGCGTACGGGCTGCTCGGCACCCTCGGCAAGCAGGTCGTGCTCACCCACGAGACCACGCACGTCGCCACCCGTGCCGACACCACCTCGGCCACCCCGCTGTGGCTGTCCGAGGGCTACGCCGACTGGGTCGGCTACCGCGACAGCGGACGTTCCCCCGCCCAGTCCGCCCCCGAGCTGGACCGCGCGGTCGCCGAGGGCCGGGCGCCCGCGCACCTGCCGACGGACGAGGACTTCGGCTTCACCGCCGACGCGGACGAGCTGGCCCGCGCCTACGAGGGCGGCTGGCTCGCCTGCCGCATGATCGCCGCCCAGTGGGGCGAGGAGCGCCTGAACGCCTTCTACCGGGCCGTGGGCACGCACGACGACCGCGCCGGCGCGGTGGAGGACGCGATGCGCGAGGTGCTCGGGACCACGCCGGAGGACTTCACGACGCGGTGGCGGGAGTATCTGCGCACGGCGTTCGACTGAGCCGGTCCTCGGGCCCGGCCGGCCCGCGCCGCACCGTGTCCCGCCACAGGGCGCGGGCCGCGACGAGCGCCGCGGCCACCAGCAGGCCGTTGCGCAGGGCGAGGAGCCCGATGCCGAGCGGGTCGCCGGCGACCACGTGGTCGAACCACACCGGGAACTCCAGCACCGTCACCAGGCTCGCCGCCAGGACCAGGGCGGCCGGCACCCGCATGCGGCTGGCCCGGAAGCACCGGCAGACCGCCGCGAGGCCGATCAGCCACACCATGTACTGCGGGCTGATCACCCGGCTGGTCACCGTGAACAGCAGCACCGCCACGAAGGCCGCGTCCGCCGCCGTGTGCGCCGCGAAGCGGGAGGCCGCCAGCCGCCACACCAGCAGCCAGCCGAACGCCACGGCGGTCAGCCCGAGCGCCACCGCGCTCACCGTGCCCACGTACGGGCCGAGGAACTCGACCGAGCCGTAGTTGAGCAGCACCTCGCCCTCCCAGCCGAAGTGCCGGGCGACGTGGAAGACCAGCGCGCCCAGCGACTCCACCTCGGTGCCCCGGTCGCGCTGGAAGGTCAGGAACGCGAACGCCCCGGGCATCGTCGCGGCGAACAGCGCCGCGAGCCCCGCCCCGCTCAGGGCCGCCGCGGCCCACGGCACACGTCCGCGCATCCCCACGAGCACCAGCGCCGGCCACACCTTCAGCAGCGTCCCCAGCGCCGCCAGGGCACCTGCCACGCGCGGATGCCGGCCCGCGGCGAGCAGCGCCGCCACCGCGACGGCCGTGACCATCACGTCGTAGCGGGCGTACACGGTCGGACCGAGCAGCGGGACGCCCGCCACCCACACCCACGCCCCGCGCGGTGAGCGCCCGGCACCCCGGCCCGCCCGCCACAGCAGGGCGAGGACGGCCAGGTCCGTCAGACAGGCCAGGACGAAGAAGGCCGTCGCGTACTCCAGGAAGGGGAGCAGCGTGGGGGAGAGGACGGCGAGGGCCGCCGCGGGCGGGTACTGCCAGGTGACGTCCTTCAGCGGAAACGTTCCGGCGCGCAGGACGTCGTGCCAGTCCCGGTAGATGACGGACACGTCGACGGTGACGTCCGGGCCCGGGAAGACCAGCAGCTTCAGCACGAACAGCAGCAGGACCACCCGCGTGGCGCCCCAGGCCGTCAGCAGCCGCAGCGCGGGCCGCCTCGCGTCCGTCGTCTCCACGTGCTCCCTGCCCGTCCGCGTGCCGTTCCGGTCGTGCCCTGTCACGCCGTGCCGGGCCACGCCTGCCGTGCGGCCATGATGACCCGGACACCTGTGCGCGTGCCACAGGACGCGACCGGCCCCGGGCCCGTCCGGAGGGTTCGGTAGGGTCGGCGGCGTGCGCAAGACCTTGATCGTGACGAACGACTTCCCACCCCGTCCGGGCGGCATCCAGGCCTTCCTGCACAACATGGCGCTACGCCTGGACCCGGAGCGGGTCGTCGTCTACGCCTCCACCTGGAAGCGCGGCCGCGAGGGCGCCGAGGCCACCGCCGCCTTCGACGCCGAGCAGCCCTTCACCGTCGTACGGGACCGTACGACGATGCTGCTGCCGACGCCGGGCGCGACCCGGCGGGCCGTCGGGCTGCTGCGCGAGCACGGGTGCACGTCGGTGTGGTTCGGGGCGGCGGCACCGCTCGGGCTGATGGCGCCGGCGCTGCGCAGGGCGGGGGCCGAGCGGCTCGTCGCCACCACCCACGGCCACGAGGCGGGCTGGGCCCAGCTGCCCGCCGCCCGGCAGCTGCTGCGCCGGATCGGGGAGTCCACGGACACGATCACCTACCTCGGGGAGTACACGCGTTCGCGGATCGCGGGCGCGCTCACCCCCGAGGCCGCCGCACGGATGACGCAGCTGCCGCCCGGCGTCGACGAGAAGACCTTCCACCCGGGCAGCGGCGGCGACGAGGTCCGGGCCCGGCTGGGCCTGACCGACCGGCCGGTCGTGGTGTGCGTCTCGCGGCTCGTCCCCCGCAAGGGCCAGGACACCCTGATCCGGGCGATGCCGCGCGTGCTCGCCGCCGAACCGGACGCCGTCCTGCTGATCGTCGGCGGCGGCCCCTACGAGAAGGACCTGCGCCGCCTCGCCCACGAGACCGGCGTCGCCGCCTCCGTCCACTTCACCGGCGCCGTCCCCTGGTCCGAACTGCCCGCGCACTACGGCGCCGGGGACGTCTTCGCCATGCCGTGCCGGACCCGGCGGGGCGGCCTGGACGTGGAAGGGCTCGGGATCGTCTACCTGGAGGCCTCCGCGACCGGCCTGCCCGTCGTCGCCGGCGACTCGGGCGGCGCGCCCGACGCCGTACTGGACGGGGAGACGGGGTGGGTGGTGCGCGGCGAGTCCGCGGAACAGACCGCCGACCGCGTCGTCACGCTCCTCGGCGATGCGGAGCTGCGCCGCCGGATGGGCGAGCGGGGCCGGGCCTGGGTCGAGGAGAAGTGGCGCTGGGACCTGCTGGCGGAGCACTTGAAGGCCTTGCTGTGAGGCAGGGTGCCTTGTCGGCACGGTGAAGCGGACCGACCCAGGGGCGCGGGGAACTGCGCGACAAGCCACGAGGAACGCGAAGCCGCCGACGAACCGGACCCGGTACCCCGGAAGGCGCCCCTACTTCGCGTAGATCGCCTCGATCTCGTCGGCATAGTCCTTCGCGACAACATTCCGCTTCAGCTTCAGCGACGGCGTCAGGTGCCCCGAGTCCTCGGAGAACTGCGCGCCGAGCACCCGGAACTTCCGCACCGACTCCGCCTTCGACACCGCCGCGTTGCCGTCGTCGATCGCGTCCTGGATCGCCGCGATCAGGTCCGGGTCCTCCCGCAGCGACACCGCGGTCGAGCCGGCGGGCTTGCCGTGGTCCGCGCACCAGCGGCCGAGGAACTCCTCGTCGATGGTCACCAGCGCGCCCACGAACGGCCGCCCGTCGCCGACCACCATGCACTCCGCGACCAGCGCGTGGGCCCGGATGCGGTCCTCTATGACGGCCGGAGCGACGTTCTTGCCGCCGGCGGTGACGATGATCTCCTTCTTGCGGCCGGTGATCCGCAGGTAGCCGTCCTCGTCGAGGGTGCCGATGTCCCCGGTGTGGAACCAGCCGTCGGCCAGCGCCTCGGCGGTGGCGTCCGGGTTGTTCCAGTACTCCTTGAACAGGTGCTCGCCGTGCAGCAGCACCTCCCCGTCGTCCGCGATGCGCACCACGGAGCCGGGCAGCGGCTGGCCGACCGTGCCGATCTTCTGCCGGTCCCAGGGGTTGAACGCGGTGGCCGCGCAGGACTCGGTCAGGCCGTAGCCCTCCAGGACCGTGAAGCCGATGCCGCGGAAGAAGTGGCCGAGCCGCTCGCCGAGCGGGGCGCCGCCGGAGATGGCGTACTCGCCGCGCCCGCCGAGGACCGTGCGGAGCTTGCTGTAGACGAGCTTGTCGAAGACCTTGTGCTTGATCTTCAGACCGAGGGACGGACCCGACGGGGCGTCCAGCGCCTTGCTGTACGCGATCGCCGTGTCGGCGGCCTTGTCGAAGATCTTGCCCTTGCCGTCGGCCTGCGCCTTGGCGCGCGCCGAGTTGTAGACCTTCTCGAAGACGCGCGGCACCCCGAGGATCAGCGTCGGCCGGAACGCGGCCAGCTCGTCGGTGAGGTTCTTGATGTCGGGGACGCAGCCCAGCTTGATCGGCGCGATCATCGGCGCGACCTGGACGAGGCGGCCGAAGACGTGGGCGAGCGGGAGGAACAGGAGGACCGAACACTCGCCGGTGCGGAACAGCGGGCGCAGCCGCTCGACGACGTTGCCGCACTCGGCGAAGAAGCTGCGGTGGGTGAGCACGCAGCCCTTGGGGCGGCCGGTGGTGCCGGAGGTGTAGACGATGGTCGCCGGGTCGTCGGCCTTCGCGATCGAGCCGCGCTCCTCGACGGTCTGGTCCGTGACGTCCTGGCCCAGGCGCCCCAGCTCCTCCACGGCACCGGCGTCGATCTGCCAGACGTGCTTGAGGGCGGGCAGCCGCTCGCGCACCGACTCGACGGCGGCGGCGTGCGCGGCCGACTCCACGACGCAGGCGGTCGCGCCCGAGTCGCCGAGGATCCACTGCACCTGCTCGGGAGAGCTGGTCTCGTACACCGGCACGGTGACCGCGCCCGCGCTCCAGATCGCGAAGTCCAGCAGCGTCCACTCGTAGCGCGTCCGGGACATGAGGCCGACGCGGTCGCCCGGCTGGACGCCGGAGGCGATCAGGCCCTTGGCGGCGGACCGCACCTCGGCGAGGAAGGCGCGGGCGGTCACGTCCTGCCAGGCGCCGCCCACCTTGCGGGAGATGACGGCTACGTCCGGGTGCTGCGCGGCGTTTCTGCGGACGATGTCGGTCAGGTTTCCGTCCGACGGGACCTCGTACAAAGCCGGAAGGCTGAACTCGCGCAAGACTGCTGCTCCTCATAGGGCGCCGGCGCCACGACACTGTGTGATGCGACGGTGCGGTCCAAGGCTCGGGCAAGTGCTCCCGGACCTCACATGCCGAACCACACGCCGATTCACATGTTGAAATCCTGAGCACCACTGGACTGCCCGGACGTTACCCGCCGGTATGGCTTCTCCGACAGGGGGTCCCCGCGAGATGTTCGCTGCGTCACACGGTTGGGGTTTCCTTGGCGCAGAGTAGTCGACGGATCAACCGACCAGCCAGTAACCGCAGGTCCGACCGCCACTGTTCACAAGAGGCACCCGCTGCTTACGCTTGATCGCCATGGCACCCACACCGCCCGGTAACACGAGGACGCGCGTCCATGTGGTCAGCGACGTCCATGGCAACGCCCGCGACCTGGCCAGGGCCGGCGAGGGCGCCGACGCCCTGGTCTGCCTCGGGGACCTGGTCCTCTTCCTCGACTACGCCGACCACTCGCGCGGCATCTTCCCCGACCTGTTCGGCGTCGCGAGCGCCGACCGCATCGTCGAGCTGCGCACCGCCCGGCGCTTCACCGAGGCGCGGGAGTACGGGAGGCGACTGTGGGCGGGCGTCGGCGGGGACGCGGAGAAACTCGTCGAGGACGCGGTGCGCCGGCAGTACGCCGAGCTGTTCGCCGCGTTCCCCACTCCGACGTACGCCACCTACGGCAACGTCGACATGCCGCCCCTGTGGCGCGAGTACGCCCGTCCCGGCACGACCGTGCTCGACGGGGAGCGGGTGGAGATCGGCGGCCGGGTCTTCGGCTTCGTCGGCGGCGGGCTGCGGACGCCGATGCGCACGCCGTACGAGATCGACGACGAGGAGTACGCGGCGAAGATCGAGGCCGTCGGCGAGGTGGACGTGCTGTGCACGCACATCCCGCCGGAGGTGCCGGAGCTGGTCTACGACACGGTGGCGCGGCGCTTCGAGCGGGGCAGCAGGGCGCTGCTGGACGCGATCCGCCGCACCCGCCCCCGGTACGCGCTGTTCGGGCACGTCCACCAGCCGCTGGTGCGGCGGATGCGGATCGGCGCGACCGAGTGCGTGAACGTCGGGCACTTCGCGTCGACGGGGACGCCGTGGGCGCTCGAGTGGTGAACGTGCGCGGGCGGACCTGCCCGGGCGGGCGGTGACGTTCGCCCTGCCCGTGCGCGATAGCCTTCACGCGGCACACACGTGCGCACCACGCCGACGAGGGGCGGGGCGCGCGCCCACCTCAGTAGCGGCCCGTATCCGGAGGAGCCACGGCGATGGCGGAACACACGAGCTCGAGCATCACCATCGAGGCGGCACCGGCCGACGTCATGTCGGTGATCGCCGACTTCGCCCGCTACCCGGACTGGACCGGCGAGGTGAAGGAGGCCGAGGTGCTCGCGACGGACGCCGACGGCCGCGCGGAGCAGGTCCGGCTCGTCATGGACGCCGGGGCGATCAAGGACGACCAGACACTGGCCTACACCTGGACCGGCACGCACGAGGTGTCCTGGACGCTGGTGAAGTCCCAGATGCTCCGTTCCCTCGACGGCTCCTACCTCCTCAAGGAGGCGGGCACGGGCACGGAGGTCACCTACCGGCTGACGGTCGACGTCAAGATCCCGATGCTGGGCATGATCAAGCGCAAGGCCGAGAAGGTCATCACCGACCGGGCGCTGGCGGGCCTGAAGAAGCGCGTGGAGTCGGGCGCGAAGTAGCGCCCGCCACCTCTCCCGGCTGCGGGTGGGCGGTGGGGGAGGCACCCCGCCGCGCCGGGCCGCGCGACCCCCACCCGGCCCGCGCCCCGCGCCGGTCGACGAGCCCGACCGGCGGGGCCCCCGGGTACCGTTCACCCCCATGCGCACCATCCTGATCACCGGCCCCGGCGGCAGTGGCCGTACCACCGTCGCCGCCGCCACCGCGCTCGCCGCCGCCCGGCAGGGCACCCGCACCCTCCTCCTCGGCGCCGACCGCGACGACACCCTCGGCGCCGCGCTCGGGATGCGCACCGGACCCGCGCCGGCCTCCGTCGAACCCGGCCTCACCGTCCGGCGGCCCGACCCGGCCCAGGGGTTCCGGGACGGCCTCGCCGCCCTCCAGGACCGCGCCGCCTCCGCCCTCGGCCTGCTCGGCGCCACCCGCCTCGACCCCGAGGAACTCACCCCGCTGCCCGGCGCCGACGAACTCGCCCTGCTGCGCGCCCTGCGCGACGCCGCCCTCGCCGAGGCGCACGACCTCCTCGTCGTCGACCTCCCGCCCGCGCCCCGGGCCCTCGCCCTGCTCGCCCTGCCCGAGGAACTGCGCCGCTACCTGCGCCGCCTGCTCCCGCCCGAGCGGCAGGCCGCCCGCGCCCTGCGCCCCGTCCTCGGCCGCCTCGCCGGCGTCCCCATGCCCGCCGAGGCGCTGTACGAGGCCGCAGGCCGCTGGGACCTGGAACTCGCCGCCGCCGAGGCCGTCCTCGCCGACCGCGGCACCGTCGTACGGCTGGTCGCCGAGCCCGGCCCGGCCGGCGCCGACGCCGTCCGCTCGGCCGGCCTCGGCCTCGCCCTGCGCGGCCTGCGCACCGACCTGCTCGTCGCCAACCGCGTCCTGCCCGAGGACACCCCCGCCGACAGCTGGCTCACCGGCCCCCTCACCCAGCAGCGCAAGACACTGGAGGAGTGGCACGGCACGTACGACGTCCGCACCGTCGCCCACCTCGGACACGACCCGCGCGGCACGGACGACCTCACCGCGCTCGCCGCGCCCGGCGTCAACCCCGAGGCGTCCCCGGTCGAGTGGCCCGTGACCGACCGGCTGGCCGAGGACGGCGTGCTGGTCTGGAACATCCCGCTGCCCGGCGCCGTCCGCGACGAACTCGACCTGGTCCGGCGCGGTGACGACCTGGTCGTCGCCGCCGGACCGTACCGCCGGATCGTCCCGCTGCCCTCCGCGCTGCGCCGCTGCACCGTCGACGGGGCCGCGTTGCGTCAGGGCACGCTCGCCGTCCGGTTCACGCCGGACCCGCGGCTGTGGCCCCGAGAGCGCTGATCCGGCTACGCCCGTTCGGGTAACGTCGTAAGGACGAACCGTAGTCAGGAGTCCGTCATGAGCGAAGAGCTCCCCCCGTCCGAGGCCCCCCGCCCCGACGAGGCCGACGCGGTGGACGAAGCGCGACCGGCCGACGCCGACGCCTGGTCGACGGCGTGCGCCGAGGACCTGGAGGCGGAGCAGGCCCGCCGCCGCGCCGAGTACGGGCCGCCGCCCGGCTCGGCCGCCGAGGAGCTGCGCCGGCTCGTCGACACCGTCGCGGACAAGCTGTCCGGCCTCCGGTCCCCGCTGCTCGGCCAGGTCGCCGGACCGGCCGCCCAGCAGGTGGTCCGGCAGGTCGTGCAGCAGGCGAAGGCCGCCGTCGAACCGGTCATCGAGCGCAACCCGGACGTCTTCGACCACCTCGCCGCCGCCGGCGGTGAACTCCTCGCCGCCTACCGCTCCGCCGTCCAGAACCAGGAGCGCCGCTGGACCGCCCCGGACACCGCCGCCAAGGACGTGCGCGACCCCCGCGACCTGGACGAACGGGGCGAGGACGACCGGGACGAAGGCGATGAGGGCACCGGCCCGGGACAGCGCATCGACCTGGACTGAGCCCTGCCTCGGGTACGGTTGGCCATAGCGGGGCTCGACCGAACTGAGGGATTCATGGGACTCACCATCGGCGTCGACATCGGCGGCACGAAGATCGCGGCCGGCGTGGTCGACGAGGAAGGCAACATCCTCTCGACCCACAAGGTGCCGACCCCGGGCACGCCCGAGGGCATCGTGGACGCCATCGCCTCCGCGGTGGAGGGCGCCCGCGCGGGGCACGAGATCGTCGGCGTCGGCATCGGCGCCGCCGGATACGTCAACCGCCAGCGCTCCACGGTCTACTTCGCGCCCAACATCGACTGGCGCCAGGAGCCGCTGAAGGAGAAGGTCGAGGCCCGCGTCGGCCTCCCGGTCGTCGTGGAGAACGACGCCAACGCCGCGGCCTGGGGCGAGTACAAGTTCGGCGGCGGCAAGGGCCACCGCAACGTCATCTGCATCACCCTCGGCACCGGCCTCGGCGGCGGCATCATCATCGGCAACAAGCTGCGCCGCGGCCACTTCGGCGTGGCCGCCGAGTTCGGCCACATCCGCATGGTGCCGGACGGCCTGCTGTGCGGCTGCGGCTCGCAGGGCTGCTGGGAGCAGTACGCGTCGGGCCGGGCGCTGGTGCGGTACGCCAAGCAGCGCGCCAACGCGACCCCCGAGCGCGCCGAGGTGCTGCTCGCGCTCGGCGACGGCACCCCCGACGGCATCGAGGGCAAGCACATCTCGGTCGCCGCCCGCCAGGGCTGCCCCGTCGCCGTCGACTCCTACCGCGAGCTGGCCCGCTGGGCCGGTGCCGGTCTCGCCGACCTGGCCTCCCTCTTCGACCCGTCCGCCTTCATCGTCGGCGGCGGCCTCTCCGACGAGGGCGACCTGGTGCTCGACCCGATCCGCAAGTCCTACAAGCGGTGGCTGGTCGGCGGCAACTGGCGCCCGGTCGCCGACGTGATCGCCGCTCAGCTGGGCAACAAGGCCGGCCTGGTCGGCGCGGCCGACCTGGCCCGGGAGCCCGACCCGATCATGTGACGGTCGCTTTTCGGGCGACGGGCACTGTCCCGGCCCGAGGGGCGCGAGGGGCGCGGGGGACTGCGCGACAAGCCACGTACTACCGGCAGTCGCCCATGAACCCCGCGCCCCGGCCCCGAGGCGCCCGGCCCCGAGACACCCTGTTCACGCGCCTTGATCACGCGCGCCTGGATCACGCGCGCCTTGATCACGCGGTCCCGTAAATTGGCGGCATGGCAACGTCCCTCCCCGCGCTCCCCAACTCCCGCACGGAGCCCGACGGTTCCGCCGTCGTCCGGGTCCTCAGCTACAACATCCGCTCGATGCGCGACGACACCGACGCCCTCGCCCGGGTGATCGCCGGCTGCGCCCCCGATCTCGTCCTCCTCCAGGAGGCCCCCCGCCTCTTCCGCTGGCGCAAGAAGCTCACCCGGCTCGCCGCCGCTTCCGGACTGGTCCACCTCTCCGGCGGCGCCACCGCCGCCGGCCCCGCGCTGCTGTGCTCCCTGCGCGCCACCGTCGAGCGCACCGAGGACGTGCTGCTCCCGCTCACCCCCGGTCAGCACCGACGGGGCCTGGCGACCGCGGTGGTCCGGATCGGCGGGGCCCGCCTCGGCGTGCTGAGCTGCCACCTGTCGCTGCGGCAGGACGAGCGGTACGAGCAGGCGGGGCTGCTCCTCGACCACCTCGCCGGCCTGGGTGTGCCGCACGCGGTCGCGGGCGGCGACCTGAACGAGCGCCCCGGCGGCCGGACCTTCCGGCGGATCGGCGACGGGCTGCGCGACGGCTGGACCGCCGTGCCCTGGGGCGGCGAGTACACCTTCCCCGCCGCCGCCCCGGACCGCCGCATCGACGCGGTCTTCGTCACGGAGGGCGTCGAGGTGCTGGGCTGCGGCGTGCCGCTCGGCCTTCCCGGGGTCGCCGAGGACGACCTGAGGGCGGCCACGGACCACCTCCCGGTCCTGACCGCCCTCCGCGTGCCCGCGTCCGCGGCGTGATCCCCGCCGGACGCGCGGGTTCCTAGACCACCGCGCCCCGCCCCGGGTCGTCGTCGTCCTCGTCGCCCGTCCGCATCCGCATCACCAGGGTCGCGACGCCGCCGAGGAAGCCGCCGATGCTGACGGTCTGCAGCCACCAGGTCATGTCCCAGCCGAGCACCACCGCCAGCAGGAGCAGCACGGGCCCGCCGAGCACGCCCAGCCAGGCGAACTTCGCGGTGGGGTCGCTCTCCGGGAGCGGGGGCGGCTCGGGCGGTACGAAGTGGCCCTCGTCGTCCTCGCCGAGGTCGTCGTCGGAGGGCTCGGCCAGGGTGTGGTCGCGCGGGCCGACACCGGGGGCGAACGCCACGGAGCCGCCCAGCGGCGGGGCCGAGGCCGGCCGGTCCGCCGCGGACCGGTCCGCCGACGGCTTGTCGGCCGCCGACTTGTCCGCCGCCGACTTGTCGGCCGACGGCTTGTCGTCGTCGGCGCCGGGCCTGTCGTCGTTGGTCTCCGGCTCCAGGAGCGCCAGGTCCTCCACCGACTTGAACGGCTTGGCGCCCGGCGGGTCCGGCGGCTCGTCCCCGTACCCGGCGACGATCGCCGCCCACGCGGCGTCCTCGTCGAGGGACACGGCCTGCTCCTCGGGGCCGCGGTCCTCCGCGCGCTCCGGGCCCTCGCGGTGCTCCCGCTCCCGCTCCAGGTCCCGCTCCTCGCGCTCCTCGCGGTCCTCGCGGTCGGAGTCGTGCTCAGCCACCTGCGGTCGTCCCTTCTGTGCCGAGACCGGGCTCCGGCTCCCCGACGGAACCGGGCGCGAGCCGGCCGATGAACGCGACGCTCTCCGCGAAGATCCGGTCCGCGTCGTGGTCCAACGTCGCCACGTGGTAGCTCTGTTCCAGCAGGACCTCCGTCACGTCCGTCGACGACACCCGGCCGAGGATGCGGGCCGAGTCGGCGGGCGGCACCACGTGGTCGCGCGGGCTGCGCAGCAACAGCAGCGGCTGGGTCACCTGCGGCAGGTCGCCGTCGGCGAGGCGGAAGAACGTGCGCAGCGAGTGCGCCGCGTGCAGCGGCACCCTGTCGTACCCCAGCTCCGTACTGAGCGGCTTCGCGATGTCACTGGCGATGCCCTTCGTCGCCGGCACCAGATGACGCAGGACCGGCAGGGCGTGCTGGGCCACGCCGTGCATCCGGTTCGCCGGGTTGACGACCACGACGCCCGAGACCGCGTCGCCGTGCTTCGCGGCGAGCCGCAGCGCCAGCGCGCCGCCCATGGACAGGCCGGCCACGAAGACGCGCGCACAGCGCTCGCGCAGGGCCCGCAGCTCGCGGTCCACCTCCGCGTACCAGTCCTGCCAGCCGGTGACCTGCATGTCCTGCCAGCGGGTGCCGTGACCGGGCAGCAGCGGCAGCGCGACGGTCAGACCGCGCGCGGCGAGGTACCGGGCCCAGGGGCGCAGCGACTGCGGGGAACCGGTGAAGCCGTGGCAGAGCAGGACGCCGGCCTCACCGCCCTCGTGGCGGAACGGCTCGGCTCCGGGCAGGACCGGCACGTCACGGTCTCCTGTCGTCAGGGGGCCGGCACAGCCGGCACGTCGGGTGCGGTGCATGCGGACGCGGTACACACGGGTGCGTACTTGCGGGTGCGGTACTTGCGGGTACTTCACCGTACGCGACCGCACTGACACCGACCAGGGCCGTCGGGGCCATTGACGCCACCCCGGGATAAGGTCTGACCCACAGACACAGGAGGCACTCGCTTGTTGTACGGCGCGATGAAGGTCACCGTCGGGGGTTCGCTGAAGCTCGCCTTCCGGCCCTGGGTGGAGGGCCTGGAGCACATCCCGGCCGACGGCCCCGCCATTCTGGCGAGCAACCACCTGTCGTTCTCCGACTCGTTCTTCCTGCCGGCCGTCCTCGACCGCAAGGTGACCTTCATCGCCAAGGCCGAGTACTTCAACACACCCGGCGTGAAGGGCCGGCTGACCGCCGCGTTCTTCAAGGGCGTGGGGCAGCTCCCGGTGGACCGCTCCGGAGCGCGCGGCGCCGGTGAGGCCGCGATCAAGAGCGGCATAGAGGTCCTGGAGCGCGGTGAGCTGTTCGGCATCTACCCGGAGGGCACGCGCTCCCCGGACGGACGGCTGTACCGGGGCAAGCCCGGCGGCCTCGCGCGCGTGGCGCTGGCGACCGGCGCGCCCGTGATCCCGGTGGCCATGATCGACACCGAGAAGATCCAGCCGCCCGGGAAGGTGATGCCCAAGCTGATGCGGCCCGGCATCCGCATCGGCGCGCCCCTGGACTTCACCCGCTACCAGGGCATGGAGCACGACCGCTTCGTCCTGCGCGCGGTGACCGACGAGGTCATGTACGAGATCATGAAGCTCTCCGGCCAGGAGTACGTCGACATGTACGCGACCGCCATGAAGCGGCAGATCGCCGAGGCGGCGAAGGCGGAGAAGGAGGCGGGCAAGGCGGCGAAGGCCGCGCTCGCGCAGGCGGAGAAGGAACAGGCGGCCAAGGAGAAGGCCGCCGAGGAGCAGTCGGCGGCCGAGCAGGACCGGTCCGCCGGCGACCGGTAGCGGCCCGGCGGGCACGGGGACGTACGGCCGCGGGACGGGGGGACGGGGGGACATGGCCAGGCGCGAGCGAGTCATGAGGATGTCGGTGGAGCAGCCGCTGTGGCGCGCGCTCGCCGGCTACCGCGTGCTCACCATGCTGTACGCGATCGGCTTCTTCGCCACCGCGTACTCCGGCTTCACCCGGCCCTGGCTCGCCGTCGCCTACTACGCGGTCCTCTTCGTCTGGACCCTGGCGACCCTCCCCAAGGTCTCCGGCGCCGCGAGCTGCACCAAGCGGTTCCTCGCCGCCGACCTCACGATCGCCGTCACCGGCATCCTGCTCACCCCGCTCGCCGACGCGCCCGAACGGGTCATGGACGGCGGCCCGACCCTGCCCTCGATATGGACCGCCGGCTCCGTCCTGGCCTTCGCCGTCAAGGGCGGCTGGCGCTGGGCCGCCGTCGCCTCCACCCTCGTCGCCGTCGCCAACCTGGCCGAGCGCGGCCACCCCGCCCGCGACACCGTCCACAACGTGATGCTCGTCTGGGTCGCCTCCATCGCCATCGGCTACGTCGTCGAGGTCGCCCGCGCCTCCGAGCGCACCCTCGCCCGCGCCCTGGAGATCGAGGCGGCGACCAGGGAGCGGGAGCGGCTCGCCCGGGACATCCACGACAGCGTGCTCCAGGTGCTCGCGATGGTGCAGCGGCGCGGCGCCGTCATCGGCGGCGAGGCGGCCGAGCTGGGCCGGATGGCGGGCGAGCAGGAGGTGGCGCTGCGCACCCTGGTCTCCGGCGGCCTGGTGCCCGTCTCCCGCGTGTCGGAGAACGCCGCCGAGGGCGCGGTCGTCCGGGCGGTGGAGGAACCGGACGGGGACGATCCGGGCGGTCCCGTCGATCTGCGCGCCCTGCTCGCCCCGTACGCCGGCTCCCTGGTGAACCTCGCCGAGCCGGGCGCCCCGGTGCCGCTGGACCCGGTCGCGGCCCGGGAACTCGCGGCCGCCGTGGGGGCGGCCCTGGACAACGTCCGCACCCACGTCGGCGCCGACGCGCGCGCCTGGATCCTGGTCGAGGACGAACCGGACGAGGTGATCGTCACCGTCCGCGACGAGGGACCCGGCATCCCGGAGGGGCGGCTCGCCGAGGCCGAGGGCGAGGGACGCCTCGGCGTGGCCCTGTCGATCCGGGGCCGGCTGCGCGACCTCGGCGGCACGGCCGAGCTGATCTCGGTGCCCGGCCAGGGCACGGAGGTCGAACTGAGGGCACCCAAGACGTTCACGAGAACCAGTACCACCGCGCGGGGGAAGGCGGCAGAGCAGTGACCGAGCGACAGGGAACCATCAAGGTCATGGTGGTCGACGACCACCCGATGTGGCGCGACGCGGTCGCCCGGGACCTGGCCGAGTCCGGCTTCGACGTGGTCGCCACTGCCGGCGACGGCGACCAGGCCGTGCGCCGGGCCCGGGCCGCCGCGCCCGACGTCCTCGTGCTCGACCTCAACCTGCCCGGCAAGCCCGGCGTCCAGGTCTGCAAGGAGGTCGTCGGCGCCGACCCGAAGCTGCGCGTCCTGGTCCTCTCCGCGAGCGGCGAGCACGCCGACGTGCTGGAGGCGGTGAAGTCCGGCGCGACCGGATACCTGCTGAAGTCGGCCTCCACCGAGGAGTTGCAGGACGCGGTGCGCCGCACGGCCGCCGGCGACCCGGTCTTCACCCCCGGGCTGGCCGGACTGGTCCTCGGCGAGTACCGCCGCCTCGCCTCCGAACCCGCCCCGCCCGCGGGCACCGACGACCCCGGGGCGCCCCGGCTCACCGACCGCGAGACCGAGGTGCTGCGCCTGGTCGCCAAGGGCCTCAGCTACAAGCAGATCGCCGAGCGCCTCGTCATCTCCCACCGCACCGTGCAGAACCACGTCCAGAACACCCTGGGCAAGCTCCAGCTGCACAACCGCGTGGAACTCGTGCGGTACGCGATAGAACGGGGTCTGGACGACGCGTGACCCCGCGCGGGACAGTGGCAGTGGCCTGAACCACCCGCTGTGGCAAGGGAGTTGCACGATGAGGGTCGGAGTACTGACCGGCGGCGGCGACTGCCCCGGGCTCAACGCCGTCATCCGGGCCGTCGTCCGCAAGGGCGTCCAGGAGTACGGCTACGAATTCACCGGCTTCCGGGACGGCTGGCGCGGCCCCCTGGAGGGCGACACCGTCCGCCTCGACATCCCGGCCGTCCGCGGCATCCTGCCCCGCGGCGGCACCGTCCTCGGCTCCTCGCGCACCAACCCGCTCCGGCACGAGAACGGCATCCGGCGCATCAAGGACAACCTCGCCAAGCTCGGCGTGGAGGCGCTCATCACCATCGGCGGCGAGGACACCCTCGGCGTCGCCACCCGACTCGCCGACGAGTACGGCGTGCCCTGCGTCGGCGTCCCCAAGACCATCGACAACGACCTGTCCGCCACCGACTACACCTTCGGCTTCGACACCGCCGTCTCCATCGCCACCGAGGCCATCGACCGGCTGCACACCACCGCCGAGTCGCACATGCGCGTGCTGGTCGTCGAGGTCATGGGCCGGCACTCCGGCTGGATCGCCCTGCACTCGGGTCTGGCCGGCGGCGCCAACGTCATCCTCATCCCCGAGCAGCCCTTCGACATCGAGCAGGTGTGCGCCTGGGTGACCTCGCGGTTTAGGGCGTCGTACGCCCCGATCGTGGTCGTCGCCGAGGGGGCGGTGCCCAGGGACGGCGACATGGTGCTCAAGGACCAGACGCTGGACTCCTACGGGCACGTCCGGCTGTCCGGGGTCGGCGAATGGCTGGCCAAGGAGATCGAGAAGCGCACCGGCAAGGAGGCCCGGACCACCGTCCTCGGTCACGTCCAGCGCGGCGGCACGCCCAGCGCCTTCGACCGCTGGCTCGCCACCCGCTTCGGCCTGCACGCCATCGACTGCGTCCGCGACGGCGACTTCGGCACCATGGTCGCCCTGCGCGGCACGGACATCGCCCGGGTCCCGATCGCCGACGCCACCGCCCGGCTGAAGACCGTCGACCCGGCGCTGTACGAGGAGGTCGGGGTCTTCTTCGGCTGACCGGCGGCCCGGGGCACGGCACCGTATATTCGGCCGGGAGCCCAGCACCCCAGCACCCCGGCATCCGGCAGAACGGGAGCGGTCATGGAGATCCTGGCCTTCGGCGTCCAGGCCGACGAGAAGCCCCTGATCGAGCGGGCCTTCCAGGACCACGACGCGGTCCGCTGCCTCGACGTCTTCCTCAACGAGGACACCGCCCCCATCGCGGCCGGCCACGAGATCGTCTCCACGTCCGTCAACGCCGACCTGGGCGCGGGCGTCCTGGAGATCCTCGCGGCCGGCGGCACCCGGATGGTGGCCCAGCGCTCCACCGGCTTCAACAACATCGACCTCGACGCGGCCGAGCGCCTCGGCATGACCATCGCCCGGGTCTCGTACTACTCGCCGTACTCGGTCGCCGAGTTCGCGTGGGCCCTCGCGATGGCCGTCAACCGGCGGATCGTGCGCGCCTCCACCCGCACCCGCGACTTCGACTTCCGCCTGCACGGCCTGATGGGCCGGGACATGCACGGCCGCACCGCCGGCGTCCTCGGCACCGGCAAGATCGGCGAGGCGTTCGCCCGCATCGCCCACGGCTTCGGCATGCGCCTGCTGGGCTGGGACGTCGCCGAGAACCCCGCCTGCGTGGAGCTGGGCATGCGCTACGTCCCCAAGGACGAGCTGCTCGCCCGGTCCGACCTGGTCTCCCTGCACGTCCCGCTCATGCCCGCGACCCAGCACCTGATCGACGCCGTCGCCCTCAAATCGATGCGGGACGACGCGATCCTGGTCAACTCCAGCCGCGGCGGCCTGGTCGACACCGCCGCCCTGGTCACCGAGCTGCGGGCCGGCCGGTTCACCGGCGTGGGCCTGGACGTGTACGAGGCGGAGGCGGGCCTGTTCTTCCTCGACAAGTCCCTGGAGGCCATCGCCGACGACACCCTGGCCCGCCTCGTCACCTTCCCGAACGTCCTGGTCACCTCGCACCAGGCGTACTACACCGAGGACGCCGTCGGCCAGATCGTCGACGCCACGGTGACCAACGTCCTCGACTACCGGGCGGGCCGCCGCTCGGAGAACGTGCTGGTGCCGCGCAGCTGACCGGTCAGCTCCCGCACGATCGCCGCGCCGTTCAGCGTCAGCACCGACTCGGGATGGAACTGCACGCCCGCGAAGCCCCCGCCGCGCAGCGCGTGCACCTCGCCGCCCGCCGAGCGGCTCACCTCGATGCCGTGCGCGGCCAGCTCACCGGCGGTCTCGTCGTCGCAGCGCGCGGTGAAGCTGTTGTAGAAGCCGACGGTCTCGCGCCGCCCGAACAGGTCGATCTCCGTCTGCGCCCCCTGGTACGGCACCTCCTTGCGGACCACGTCCAGCCCCAGCTCCGCCGCGATCAGCTCGTGCCCGAGGCAGACCCCGAGGACACCGTGCCGGTGCTCCCGCAGCACGTCGGCGGCCAGGGCGCGCAGGAAGCGCATCTTGGGGTCGGCCGGGTCGGACGGGTCACCGGGGCCGGGCCCCAGCACCACCGGGCCCTCGTGCCCGAGCACCGCCTCGCGCAGCCCCGGCTCGTCGTACCGCCGCACGGTCACCGTGAGCCCCGAGGAGCGCAGCACGTGCGCGAGCATCGCCGTGAAGGTGTCCTCCCCGTCGACCACGAGGGCGTGCCCCTCCAGGGCGTGGGACGGCTCCCGCATCCGCAGCCAGAACGGGGCCAGCGAGGCCCGGCGCCCGTCCAGCGCGGCCCGCACCCGGGGGTCGTCGGCCAGCGCCGGCCGCCCGGCCTCCGCGCGCGGCCGGGACGGACGTACGCCCAGCGCCGCCAGCACCCCGGCCGCCTTGGCGTGGGTCTCCGCGACCTCGCCCGCCGGGTCCGAGCCCCGCACCAGCGTGGCGCCGACCGGCACCCGCAGCCGCCCGCCGGCGTCGATGTCGGCGGTACGGATGAGGATGGGGGAGTCGAGGGTCTGGGCACCGCCGCGGTCCCTGCCGAGCAGCGCCAGGGCGCCCGCGTAGTAGCCCCGGCCGCCGACCTCGTGCCGCTCGATGACCCGGCAGGCGTTCTGCACCGGCGACCCGGTGACCGTCGCCGCGAACATGGTCTCCCGCAGCACCTCGCGCACGTCCAGCGAGGAGCGGCCGCGCAGCTCGTACTCGGTGTGGGCGAGGTGCGCCATCTCCTTGAGCCGGGGGCCCACGACCACACCGCCCATGTCGCCGACGGTGCACATCATCTTCAGCTCCTCGTCGACCACCATCGACAGCTCCTCGATCTCCTTGCCGTCGGCGAGGAAACGCAGCAGGTGCTCGGGGGTCGGCCCCTCGGCGGGATAGCGGTACGTCCCGCTGATCGGGTTCATCACCACCGTCCCGCCGGACATCCGCACGTGCACCTCGGGGCTGGCCCCCACCAGCGTCCGGTCCCCGGTGTGCACGACGAACGTCCAGTACGCGCCCCGCTCGCCCTCCAGCAGCCGCCGGAACAGCGCCAGCGCGTCGGCCCGCCCGAACCCGGGGACCCGGCCCCCGTACGTCCGCCGGATGACGAAGTTGGCGCCTTCGCCGCTCCCGATCTCCTCGTCCAGCACCCGCCCGACGATCCGCGCGTACTCCTCGTCGTCCACGTCGAAGCCGCCGTCCTCGACGCGGACCTCGTGCGCGGGCAGGGCGGCGAGGACCTCGGCCAGCGGGAGGTCGTACCGCTCCTCGGGGGTCAGCACCAGCAGCGGCGTCCCGTCGTCGCGCACGTCGAAGCCGCGCTCGCGGATCTGCCGGAAGGGGACGAGCGCCAGGCCCTCGTCGGGCAGGCCGGCGAGTCTGTCGTGCTCCGTCACCGGGCCGCGCAGCAGCTCCACGGTGTCGTGGTCGTGGCCCGGGGTGCGGCGGCGGAGCAGGGCGAACGGGCGGGGGTCGGCCAGGAGGCCGTCGAGCGGGGTCGTGGAACGCGCCATGGGTCGTGTCCTTCTCGTTCAGTCGGAGAGGAACGGACCCCGGTCGCGAAAACACCGAAGGCCGCCCCTCGGGCGGCCTTCGCGAAGTCTTGCGTACGCGCAGTCAGTGGGCCGCCGGGTGAGCGGTCCACCACCAGTTCTGGATCGAGTGCGCGAACATGGCACGCAGGGTACACCAGACCGGCCGTGTCCCGGGGCCCATCGCGTCGTTGATCCTGTCGTGCTCCCCGCCCGTGCGGGGATGGCCCGAAGCTCAAAACGCTGCTGCATATGGGGGCTGATTGCTCCCCGCACCTGCGGGGATGTCGGGCGTACGCCGCCGAGGAGTACGCCCGTCTCACTCACTGGGCGTGGTGATGGACGCCGTGACCGACCGCGTACTGTTGAGTGCGTGACCGTGAACGCTGATTCCCGAAGCGTCGCCGCTCAGGCGACATGGCGAGACCTGCCCGCGGCGCAGCAGCCCGAGTACCCGGATGCCGAGGCTCTGCGCGATGTGATCGCTGAGCTCGAAACGTATCCGCCGCTCGTGTTCGCCGGAGAGTGCGACCAACTGCGTGCTCGTATGGCCGCGGTCGCCCGGGGAGAGGCGTTCGTCCTCCAGGGCGGCGACTGCGCCGAGTCGTTCGACGCGGTGTCCGCCGAGCACATCAGGGCGAAGCTCAAAACCCTCCTCCAGATGGGCGCCGTGCTCACGTACGCCGCCTCCGTGCCCGTGGTGAAGGTCGGCCGGATCGCCGGCCAGTACTCCAAGCCGCGTTCCAAGCCGACCGAGACCCGCGACGGCGTGACGCTGCCGACGTACCGCGGCGACTCCGTCAACGGCTTCGACTTCACCGAGGCGGCCCGGATCCCGGACCCCGAGCGGCTCAAGCGCATGTACCACGCCTCGGCCTCCACGCTGAACCTGGTGCGCGCCTTCACCACCGGCGGCTACGCCGACCTGCGCCAGGTGCACGCCTGGAACCAGGACTTCGTGAAGTCCTCGCCCTCCGGCCAGCGCTACGAGCAGCTCGCCCGGGAGATCGACCAGGCGCTGAACTTCATGCACGCCTGCGGCACGGACCCGGAGGAGTTCAAGACCGTCGAGTTCTTCTCCTCGCACGAGGCGCTGCTGCTCGACTACGAGTCGGCCCTCACCCGCGTCGACTCCCGCACCGGGCAGCTGTACGACGTCTCCGCGCACATGGTGTGGATCGGTGAGCGCACCCGGCAGCTGGACCACGCGCACATCGAGTTCGCCTCGCGCATCCGCAACCCGATCGGGATCAAGCTCGGCCCGACGACGACGGCCGAGGAGGCGCTCCAGTACATCGAGCGCCTTGACCCGGAGCGCGAGCCCGGCCGGCTGACCTTCATCGTCCGCATGGGCGCGGACAAGATCCGCGACAAGCTCCCCGAGCTGGTCGAGAAGGTCACCGCGTCCGGCGCCACCGTCGCCTGGATCACCGACCCGATGCACGGCAACACCTACGAGGCGGCCTCGGGCCACAAGACCCGGCGCTTCGACGACGTGCTCGACGAGGTCAAGGGCTTCTTCGAGGTCCACAAGGCGCTCGGCACCCACCCGGGTGGCATCCACGTGGAGCTGACCGGCGACGACGTCACCGAGTGTGTGGGCGGCGGCGACGAGATCTTCGTCGACGACCTGCACCAGCGCTACGAGACGGCCTGCGACCCGCGGCTCAACCGCAGCCAGTCGCTCGACCTGGCGTTCCTGGTGGCGGAGATGTACCGGGACCAGTGACGGTCCGCCCCCGGGCGGGGCCGAAGTGAATGGGGCGCGGGTCACACACGATCCGCGCCCCCTCCACTTTTGCCGGCCCTGCGCGATGGGTAAGGTTAGGTTTGCCTCACCGATCAGTCGGGTCTCCGGTCGTCGGTACGGCACGACCTTGTACCCCGCTCGGGAGGTGAACCGCGTGTTCGTCTGCAGCTGCTTCGGTGTCACCGAGGAACAGGTGAAGGGCCACGCGGAGGCCGGTGCCTGCACCCCTCGGCAGATCGCCTCCGCCTGCAAGGCCGGCACCGACTGCGGCGGCTGCGTGCGGCGCATCCAGGCGCTGCTCGGCCGCGGCGCCTGCCCCCGACGGGACCTTGCCGACCAGGGCGAACCGGTCCTCGCGGAGCTTCCCGAAGCGGCCTAGCTAGAGCGAGCCGGGGCCGGACGCGTCCGGCTGGGACTGCTCGATGACCGTCGACAGGTACAGCGACTCGCCCAGCTTCTCGATCAGCTCGAGCTGGGTGTCCAGGTAGTCGATGTGGTGCTCCTCGTCGGCGAGGATGGCCTCGAAGAGGTTGGCCGACGTGATGTCGTGCTTGGCCCGCATCACCTCGATGCCCCGGCGCAGCCGGTCGATCGCCTCCACCTCGATCTCTCGGTCGGCCTGGAACATCTCGGTCACGCTCTGGCCGACCCGGACGTGGAAGAGCCGCTGGTAGTTCGGCAGGCCGTCCAGGAGCAGGATGCGGTCGGTGAGCGCCTCGGCGTGGCGCATCTCGTCGAAGGACTCCGCGCGCGTGTACTTCGCGAGCTTGGTCCAGCCCTTGTGGTCCTGCAGCTTCGCGTGCAGGAAGTACTGGTTGATCGCCGTGAGCTCGGCGGTCAGCTGCTCATTGAGGAACTCGATGACCTCGGGGTCGCCCTGCATCGCTTGACGCTCCTTAGAACGGGAACTGGCGTGTTGCGCCGCATGATTGCACCGGCGTCGAAGATCGTCCAGTAAGTCTCGACTTAGTAAGTAAGTACATGCTTAGTCGATATTGTTCGCGTTATTCCTTTTGGTCCGAATGTAAGGGGGCGGGTCAGGGGCATCGGTCCGGGTCTGTCAGGATGGAGGCATGGGTCAGCCGGTGGGACACGAATCGGGAGAAGGCGGTCCGGAAGGAGCGTCGCGGTCCGAGCTTCCACCGGGACAGCGACTGCAGCGCGGCTGGCCGGTCACGCACTACGGACCGGTCCCCAAGTTCCGCCCCGAGCGCTGGGAGTTCCGGGTCTTCGGCGCCACCGCCGACGGTGAGAAGCGCGGCTGGACCCACGACGAGTTCACCGCCCTGCCGTACACCACGGTCGTCGCCGACCTGCACTGCGTCACGAAGTTCAGCATGCTCGGCTCGGAGTGGGGCGGGGTGCCGGCCCGCACGATCCTGGAGCTGGCCCCGCCCGCGCCCGCCGTCACCCACGTGATGGTGTGGGCGGAGTACGGCTTCAGCTCCAACCTCCGGCTCGGCGACTTCGCCGCCGAACGCACCCTCTTCGCCACCCACAAGGACGGCGAGCTGCTCACCGCCGAGCACGGCTTCCCGCTGAGGCTGGTCGTGCCGCACCTGTACGCCTGGAAGGGCCCGAAGTGGGTGCGCGGCGTCGAGTACATGACCGCCGACCGTCGCGGCTTCTGGGAGGAGCGCGGCTACCACAACATCGGCGACCCGTGGCGGGAGCAGCGCTACTCCTACCAGGAGGAGCCGGGGGACGGCCCCGAGCTCTGACCGGCCGGTCGCGCGGACGTCAGCCGTCGCGCAGCTTCTTCAGCCGCTCCACGTCCGCGGCGTGCCCCTCCTTGCCGCCCGGCGTCTCGATGACCAGCGGCACGCCCTCGGTCGCGGGGTGGGTCATCAGCGCGCGGAACGGGTCCTCGCCGATGTGACCGGCGCCGATGTTCTCGTGCCGGTCCTTGTGGGCGCCGGCCACGTCCTTGGAGTCGTTGGCGTGGATGAGCTTCAGCCGGCCCTCGCCGACGGTGTCCACCAGCAGGTCCAGGGTCTGGTGCATGCCCGACGGGCCGGTCAGGTCGTGGCCCGCCGCGAAGATGTGGCAGGTGTCCAGGCACACGCCCAGCTTCGGGTGGGCGTCGAGCGCCTCGAAGTACGGCCCGAAGTCCCAGGTCCGTGAGCACAGGGAGGCGCCCTGGCCGGCGGTCGACTCCAGCAGCAGGTACGGGTCGTCGTCGTGGGTCAGCTCCTCCAGCAGCGGCAGCAGGTGCTCGCGCACCTGCTTCAGCGCCACCGACCGGTCCCGGCCGCCGGTCGCGCTGCCCGTGTGCACGACCACGCCGAGCGCCCCGATCGCCCGCCCGCGCCGCAGCGAGTGCCGCAGCGACTGAACCGACCGCTCCACCGTCGCCTCGGTGTGCGAACCGAAGTTGATCAGGTACGGGGCGTGCACGTAGGCCGGGACCGACTCGGCCGCGCACGCCTCCCGGAACGCCTCGTCCTGCCGGGGGCTGCCGGCCGGCGTGGCCCAGCCGCGCGGGTTGGCGACGAAGACCTGCACGGCCTCCGCCTTCAGGTCGCGGGCGTAGGGCAGACCCACGGAGTGCAGGCCGCCGGCCACGGGGACGTGAGCGCCGACGGGGTTGCGGACGGGCGCGGGGGAGAGGGCGGACTGTTGACTGTTCACCCATTCAGGGTGTCACGCCTGGTCGCCGCTCCGGACCGTGAGAGCCGTCACCTGATGGTGATCTTGATGGTGGAGCCCTTGGGGGCCGTGTCGCCGCCGTCCACGGACTGGTCCTTCACGGTGTCGCCGAACAGTCCGAGCAGACCACGGTCCTCGTCCACCTCGAAGCCGGCGTCCGTCAGCTTCCGCTTGGCGTCGTCCACGCTGTCGCCGACCACGTCCGGGACCTCGATCATCTCGGGGCCCTTGGACACCGTGAGCGTCACCGTGTCGCCCTCGGCGGCCCGGCCGCCCGGGTCCGGCGTCTGACGGGCGACCTGGCCCTTGTCGTACTCGGAGTTCACCTGCTCGTCGGCGACCTTCACCTTCAGGCCGGCCTCGGTCAGCTCGGCCCGCGCGTCGGCCAGGTCGTCGCCGGTGACGTCCGGGACGTCGATCGGGCTGCCCTTGCTGACGACCAGGGCGACCGCCGAGCCCGCGCGCACCGTGGTGCCCGTCCTCGGCTTCGTGGAGATCACGAAGCCCTTGGGCACCTCCTCGCTGAACGCCCGGGTCACCATGCCCGGCTCCAGTCCCTCGTCCTTGATCAGGGTGCGGGCCCGGTCCAGCTTGTAGCCCTGGACGTCCGGCAGCTTCACGGTGTCCGGGCCGTCGGAGACCGTGAAGGACACCGAGTCGTTCTTGCGGATGCGGGCGCCCACGCCGGGGTCGGTGCTGATGATCCTGCCGCGCTCCACGGTGTCGCTGTAGGCGTGCTCGACGTCGCCGACGTCCAGTCCCGCGTCGTCCAGCCGGTCCCGGGCCTGTGCCTCGGTCTTGGACAGCAGCGCGGGCACCTTGGTGAACTGCCCGGAGTTGATGTACCAGACGCCCGCGCCGAGGCCGAGCACCAGCAGGACGGCCACGACGACCGCCATCGGGCCGCGCCGCAGCTCCGGCCGGCGGCGGCCGGGCGGGGCCGGCGGGGGAGCGGTCAGGCGGCTGGTGCGCTGGATCCCGTCGGAGGGGAACGCGGCGCCCGCGTCCTCGTCCTCGTTGACGGGCAGCGGGCGGGGCACGGTCAGCGCGCGGGGGATCACGCTGGTGCGGTCCTCGGCGTTGTCGTGCTCCGAGGCCAGCGCCTGCGGGGGCACCGCGTCGAGCTGTGCCTCGCTCAGCGTCCCGCGCGCCCGGCGGACCTGCCCGAGCAGCGCCACGGCGTCGTGCGGCCGGATCTCCGGGTTGCGGGCGGTCGCCGACGCCACCAGCTCGTCCAGCTCGTACGCCATCTCCGGCACGGCGGCCGACGGCGGCGGCACGTCCTCGTGGAGGTGCTTGTAGAGCACCTGGGCGGCGGAGTCCCCCTCGTGGGGCTTGCCGCCGGTCAGCATCTCGTAGAGCACGACGCCGGACGCGTACACGTCGACCCGGGGGTCGGCCGCCCCCTGCTCGATCTGCTCGGGCGCCAGGTAGGAGACGGTGCCCAGGACGGCGCCGGTGGTGCTGGTGACCGTGTCCACGGACCGGACCAGCCCGAAGTCGGCGACCTTGACCCGGCCGTCGTCCCCTATCAGGACGTTCTCCGGCTTCATGTCCCGGTGCACGAACCCGGCCCGGTGCGCGGCGCCGAGCGCGGCCAGGACCGGCTCCAGGATGTCCAGCGCGGCCCGCGGCTGGAGCGCCCCGCGCTCGCGCAGCACGTCGCGCAGGGTGCATCCGGCGATGTACTCCATCGCCAGGTAGACGTACGCCCCCTCGGCCCCCTGGTCGAAGACCTGCACGACGTTGGGGTGGTCGAGCCGGGCAACCGACTTCGCCTCGCGGATGAACCGCTCCACGAAGGCGGCGTCCGTCGCGAGCGCCGGGTGCATCACCTTCAGCGCGAGCACGCGGTCCAGGCGGGTGTCCACGGCCCGGTAGACCGTGGCCATCCCGCCGACCGCGATCCGCGCCTCGACGCGGTACCGGCCGTCGAGCACCTGCCCGACGAGAGGGTCCTGAAGGGTCGTGTCCACGCAGCGAGTCTACGAGCCACCACGGACACCCCTCACATCGTCGCCGGAAACCGGGACGGTACCGCAGCGCACCTGTGACGCTTCCCACGCCCGCCGCCCCCCGCCCGCCGACGCACGCGGCCCACCCGCGCACGAGCGGTCGGCCGCCGATGGTGATCGGCCCCCACGGGCGAGGTCCACCTCTTGGCCGACTGGAAACGGGTGGTGCGCGGGTGGGAGACCGAGACGGCAGGACAGCGCGGGGCTACCCAAAAGCGGGCCGCTCCGGGTCGAGTACCGCCAAGCCCTCCGCGGGAGACGACGCCTCGGCGAACCGCCGCCGCGGAATCCGCCCCGCCAGCCGGGCCAGCCGTCCCGCCTTCACCGCGGAGCGCATCGCGCCGGCCATCAGCACCGGCTCCTGCGCCCGCGTCACCGCCGACGCGAGCATCACCCCCGCACAGCCCAGCTCCATCGCCAGCGCCACGTCCGACGCCGTACCGGCCCCCGCGTCCAGGATCACCGGCACGCGCGCGTGCTCCACGATCAGCTCGAAGTTGTGCGGGTTGCGAATGCCCAGCCCCGACCCGATCGGCGACCCGAGCGGCATGATCGCGGCGCACCCGACGTCCTCCAGCTTCCGCGCGAGGACCGGGTCGTCGTTCGTGTACGGCAGCACCGTGAACCCGTCGTCGACCAGCGTCTCGGCCGCGTCCAGCAGCTCGATCGGGTCCGGCAGCAGGGTGCGCTCGTCGGCGATGACCTCCAGCTTCACCAGGTCCGTGCCGAGTGCCTCGCGCGCGAGGCGGGCGGTGAGGACCGCCTCCCCGGCGGTGAAGCAGCCGGCCGTGTTCGGCAGCACCCGGATGCCGAGCTTGTCCAGCACCGACAGCACGGACCCGTGCACCGAGGCGTTCACGCGCCGCATCGCGACCGTCGTCAGCTCGGTACCGGAGGCCACCAGCGCGCGCTCCAGCACGTCGAGGCTGGGCGCCCCGCCCGTACCCATGATCAGCCGGGACGCGTACGACGTACCGCCGAGGACGAAGGGATCGTCGGCCATGGTCAGCCTCCTTGGACGGCGGTGAGGACTTCGACGCGGTCGCCGTCGGCCAGCGCGGTGGCCGACCACCGCGCGCGCGGGACGACGGTCTCGTTCAGAGCGGCGGCCACTCCGGACGAGGCCGGGGTGAGCGTGCCCACCAGGGTGTCCAGGGCCGTACCGGGAGCCACCTCGCGCGGCTCGCCGTTGACGGAGATGTTCATGCGGGCTGCTCCGAGAGTCGCGGGAGTGCGGGGTCGGCGCCGAAGCGCCGGGGGGTGAAGGGGCGGGCCTCGGCCGGAAGCTCCCCGGTGGTCAGGACGTCCGCCATGACGTCGCCGGTGACCGGGGTGAGCAGGACGCCGTTGCGGTAGTGGCCGGTGGCCAGCAGCAGGCCGTCGAGACCGGTCGGGCCGAGCAGCGGGGCGTTGTCCGGGGAGCCGGGGCGCAGGCCCGCCCGGGTCTCCGTCAGGGGCAGCTCCGTGATGCCGGGCACCAGGTCGTGGGCGTCGCGCAGCAGCTCGTAGACGCCGCCCGCGGTGACCGTCGTGTCCCAGCCCAGCTCCTCGCTGGTGGCGCCGACGACCAGCTCGCCGCTCTCCCGGGGCACCAGGTAGAGCGGGTTGCCGCGCACCACGGCACGCACCGTCCGGTTCAGCAGCGGGCCGTGCGTCCGCGGCATCGCCAGCCGCAGCACCTGCCCCTTCACGGGCCGCACCGGCGGCAGCACGTCGTCCGGTACGCCCTTGAGCCGCCCGCTGAGACACCCGCCGGCCAGCACCACCTGCCCGGCCTCCAGGACCGTGCCGTCGGCGGTGACCACACCGGTGGCCCGCCCGCCGCGCCCGACGGTGAGCCGCTCGGCCCACTCCCGGTGGAAGACCACCCCCGCGCCTTCGCAGGCGGCCACGAGCGCCCCGGCCAGCCGCCGGGGGTCGATCTGGTGGTCGCCGTCCACCCGCAGCCCGCCGCGCACGCCCGGCGCGAGCATCGGCTCCAGGCGCCGGCACTCGCGCCCGCTCAGCCACTCGGACTCCAGGCCCGAACGCTGCTGGAGCGCGTGCAGTTCCCGCAGGTGGGCCCGGTCGTCGGCGTCCAGCGCCACGGCGAGGGTGCCGCACCGCCGGTACCCGAGGTCGTGGCCCGTGGCGTCGGCCAGCTCGGCCGCGAACCGCGGGTAGCGGCGCGCCGAGGCCAGGTTCAGCGCGAGCAGCGTCTGCTCGCCGTAGTGGAGCTCCGTGACGGCGGCCAGCATCCCGGCGGCCACCGAGGCGGCCCCGCCGCCCGGTTCGGGGTCCACGAGGGCCGTGCCGAGCCCGCGCTGCGCGGCCCGCCACGCCGTGACCAGGCCGATGATCCCGCCCCCGACCACGAGGACGTCAGGTGTCCGTGACGACGTGTGCGGCGGAGACGACAGGTGCGGTGGAGACGACATGGGCGTCCAGCCCCTCCCTTCGCCGGCATGACCCGGATCAGGTTCGTACGGTCGGAGGCCGCCAGCCTCCCTCTCAGCCCGGTGCGTCCGGGCTCCCGCGAGTGCTTTACGTTGGCCAGCCTAGCCCGACGCGGTAAGTCTCAGTAAGGGAGCCCTGGCCCATGGCGCGTTCACTCGACGGTCTCGTCCTCGCCCCCGTCGCCGACCAGGCGCCCGGCCAGGTGGGCACGCGGACCCGGTTCACCTACCACGAGCAGGACGGCGCGGTATGGGCCGAGTACGAGGGCGGCGACGTCGTCCGGGGCCGCCTGGTGGGCACCCGGGAGGGCGACCGGCTCGACTTCCGCTACGTGCAGCTCAAGACCGACGGCAGCACGTCCTCGGGGCACTGCGTGTCGACCGTCGCCGAACTGCCGGACGGGCGGGTGCGCCTGGACGAGACCTGGGAGTGGGAGTCCCAGCGGGGCAGCGGGACGAGCGTGGTGGAGCAGGTCACCGCGCAGGGGCGCTGAATGACGGTACGTCAGGTGTCTAAGGTGATCGGGTGAGTGATCAGACGCAGGAGCAGCCCCGGGAACGGGGAGCGGACGCGGAGCGCCGCGTGGTCGTCGTGGGCGCGGGCATGGCCGGGGTGCAGACCGCCGTCGCCCTGCGGGAGCAGGGTTTCACGGGCACCGTGACCCTGATCGGCGCCGAGCCGCACCAGCCGTACGACCGTCCCCCGTTGTCCAAGGCCGTCCTGCTCGGCACCGCCGAGGGATCCGCCTTCGACGTCGACTTCGAGGCCCTCGGCATCACCCTGCGGCTCGGCTGCGAGGCCCTGGGCGTCCGGCCCGGCGCGCACGTCCTCGACACGTCCGCGGGGCCCGTGCCGTACGACGTCCTCGTCCTCGCGACGGGTGCGGAACCGTTCCGGCTCCCCGGCACGGAGGGCGTGCCCGGCGTGCACCTGCTGCGCACCCTGGACGACGCCGAGCGGCTGCGCCCGGTGCTCGCCCGGCAGCACGACATCGTGGTCGTCGGCGCCGGCTGGATCGGCGCCGAGTTCGCCACCGCCGCGCGCGAGGCGGGCTGCGCGGTGACCGTCGTGGAGGCCGCGGGGCATCCGCTCGCGGGCGCGCTGCCCGCCGAGGTCGCCGCGCCGATGACCGCCTGGTACGCCGACGCCGGCGTCGGCCTGCGCACGCACGCGCGCGTGGAGCGCGTCGAATCCGGCGGTCCGGGGGAGGCCGGTCACGTCGTCGTCCTCGACGACGGCTCGCGGCTGCCCGCCGGCGCGGTCGTCGTCGGCATCGGCGCCCGGCCCGCCACCGCCTGGCTCGACGGCTCCGGCATCGCCCTGGGCCCGCACGGCGACATCCTGGCCGACGACCGCCTGCGCACCTCCGCGCCGGACGTCCACGCGGTCGGCGACTGCGCGTCCTTCCCCTCGGGGCGCTACGGGGAGCGGCTCCTGGTGCACCACTGGGACAACGCCCTCCAGGGCCCGCGCACGGTCGCCGCCGGCATCGTCGGCGCCGCCGTCGGCGAGGTCCCGGCCGCCTACGACCCGGTGCCGTACTTCTGGTCCGAGCAGTTCGGCCGCTTCGTCCAGTACGCCGGTCACCACACGGCCGCGGACACCCTCCTGTGGCGGGGCGAGCCCTCGGGGCCCGCCTGGACGGTCTGCTGGCTGCGGGAGGGCCGCCTGGCCGCCCTGCTGGCGGTGGGCCGCCCCCGGGACCTGGCGCAGGGCAAGCGGCTGATCCAGGCGGGCGCGACGATGGATCCCCGGCTGCTGGCCGACCCGGCGCGGCCGCTCAAGGCGTCGACCGCGTAGCCCGTCCGCCGGGTGCGGCGGCCCGGCTCGGACGGGTCCGGCTTCCGACTGTCAGTGGCAGATGGCAGGCTTGAGACGTGACCGAGATTGACGCAAAGATCGATGCTCTCGTGCCTGCCTGGCTCACCGTCCCCGACATCGCCGAGATGCTGGGTGTCGAAGTGACCCGCGTGCGCCAGCTGATCAAGGAAGGCCAGCTCATCGCCGTACGCCGCGGCGAGAACCGGGCGCTGCACATCCCGGCGGCCTTCATCGACGAGGACAAGGTCGTCAAGGGCCTGGTCGGGACCCTGACGCTGCTGCGGGACGACGGCTTCTCCCCCGAGGAGATGCTGGAGTGGCTCTTCACGCCCGACCCCTCCCTGCCCGGCACCCCCGCGCAGGCGCTGAGCGAGAACCGCGGCACGGAGGTGAAGCGCCGCGCCCAGGCGCTCGCCGTCTGACCTGAACCCCACCGCCGGGCGGGCGGGGCGGGCCTGAGATCCGCCCGCTCGGACGGGTCCGGGCTCGGATCCGCCCGCCCGGGCGGGCAGGTTCGGCCTGAGATCTCCTGCCGGGCGGGCGGGCGGGTGTGGCGTGAGCTTCACATGGCATCCTGCCTCCGCCCGTAAGCCAAGGCCGTGTGGTCCGTCGTGGGCCCGCGCCACCGATCAGGGGGTCACCCGCATGTCCGACACCGACACCGACACCGTCGCCGCCACCCACGCCCGCGCCCGGCTCTCCGACGCCCTGCTCTACCTGTGCACGGACGCCCGCCGCGCCCAGGGGGACCTGCCCGAGTTCCTGGACGCGGTGCTGGCCGGCGGCGTCGACATCGTGCAGCTGCGCGACAAGGGCATGGAGGCCGCCGAGGAACTGGAGCACCTCGAGGTCTTCGCCGACGCCTGCGCCCGCCACGGCAAGCTCCTCGCGGTCAACGACCGGGCCGACGTCGCCCACGCCGCCCGCGCCGACGTGCTGCACCTCGGGCAGGGCGACCTCCCGGTACCGGCCGCCCGCGCGATCCTCGGCGACGACGTCCTCGTCGGCCGATCCACGCACGCCGAGGCGGAGGCCGCCGCTGCCGCCGCCCAGGACGGCGTCGACTACTTCTGCACCGGCCCGTGCTGGCCCACCCCCACCAAGCCCGGCCGTCACGCCCCCGGCCTCGACCTGGTCCGTCACACGGCCTCCCTCGGCACCGACCGCCCCTGGTTCGCCATCGGCGGCATCGACCTCGGCAACCTCGACCAGGTGCTGGAGGCCGGCGCCCGGCGCGTCGTCGTCGTCCGGGCGATCACCGCGGCCGACGACCCCGGCGCGGCGGCGGCCGAGTTCGCGAAGCGCCTGCGCCAGGCGTAGGCGGCCACGCGGGGGCGCCGGTGCCGGAGGCATGTGTCCAAGGCGTGGACAACAAATCGACAATACGGACAAATAACCCGCATCCGGTTGGGTGGCCGCCGCCCCCTGGCTAACCTGCCCGTATGGCCCTCGGAACCGCATCCACCAGGTCTGATCGCGCACGCACCGTGCGCGACATCCTGGCCACCGGCAAGACGACGTACTCGTTCGAGTTCTCGGCGCCGAAGACGCCCAAGGGCGAGAAGAACCTGTGGAGCGCCCTGCGGCGGGTGGAGGCGGTCGCCCCGGACTTCGTCTCCGTGACCTACGGCGCCGGCGGTTCCACGCGCGCGGGCACGGTCCGCGAGACCCAGCAGATCGTCGCCGACACGACGCTGACCCCGGTCGCCCACCTCACCGCGGTCGACCACTCCATCGCCGAGCTGCGCAACATCATCGGCCAGTACGCCGACGCCGGGATCCGCAACATGCTGGCCGTGCGCGGCGACCCGCCCGGCGACCCCATGGCCGACTGGATCCCGCATCCGCAGGGTCTGACGTACGCGGCCGAGCTGGTCGAGCTGATCAAGGAGTCGGGCGACTTCTGCGTCGGCGTCGCGGCCTTCCCCGAGATGCACCCGCGCTCCGCCGACTGGGACGCGGACGTCCGGCGCTTCGTCGACAAGTGCCGCGCCGGCGCGGACTACGCGATCACGCAGATGTTCTTCCAGCCCGAGTCGTACCTGCGCCTGCGCGACCGGGTCACCGCGGCCGGCTGCGAGACCCCGGTGATTCCCGAGGTCATGCCGGTGACCAGTGTGAAGATGCTGGAGAGGTTGCCCCAGCTCAGCAACGCCTCGATCCCGGCCGAGCTGAAAGAGCGGATCCTCACAGCGAAGGACGATCCGGCGGCTGTACGCTCCATTGGCATCGACTTCGCCACGGAGTTCTGCGCGCGGCTGCTGGCCGAGGGTGTGCCCGGACTGCACTTCATCACGCTCAACAACTCCACGGCGACCCTGGAAATCTACGAGAACCTGGGCCTGCACCACCCACCGCGGGCCTAGACCGGCCGCACATACTTACGACACACTGCGTAGCGGCCACTGGGAGAGGGGCGTACATGGGCTGGACGGTCCTCTACATCGCGTTCGGCATCGTCGCGCTGTGGCTGCTCGGTGAGGTGCTGCTGCAGTACAAGGCACGGCTGCGCTGGCGGCTGCTCGCCTTCGGCGGCTTCGCCGGTGTCGTGGCCGGTGTGCTGATGTCCAACGTGCTCGTCATCGGGCTGGGCGCGGCCGCCTTCGCGGTCGGCCAGACCTACGTCACCCTGTCGTTCCGCCGCGGCTTCGAGGCGGGCTGGGCGGTCAACGCCCCGGCGGGCCTCGTCGGCAGGCGCGGCCGTCCCGAACGGGGCCGCCGGGAGCCGACGTTGGAGGTCTCGGGCCTGGAGGCCGCCGAGGGCGGTCCGGACGACCGCGACGCCTACGGCGACCCCGGTCCGGTCCACGGAGCAGGCCAGGGCGGTCTCCCGTACGGCCGCGACGACTACGGCCACGACGACTACGACCGCGACGACGTCTTCTCCCCGGCCCGCCCCGTCGACCCCCCGGCCGCGGAGACCACCGCCGTCTACGAGCCGCAGCCCATGCCGGACGACACCGGCTCCTACGGTGTGTACGCCGACTCCGGCTACGGCCGCGACCAGCAGGCGGCACCGGCCGGGTCGGCGCAGGCCGCCGACCAGTCCTACGCCTACGACTACTCGGGCTACGCCCAGCAGGGCTACGGCTACGACACGGGCGCCCAGCAGCAGTACGCCGCCTACTCCGACCCGTACATCGGCACCCCCACCTACGGCGGGACGCCGTACGACACCGGCGGTTACGACACGTCGGGCGGGCAGCAGTACGGCCGGCAGGGCTACGGGCAGGACCCGTACGCCACCGGCACGTCCGGCGGCTACGGCGGCGACACCCCGGCCGGCGGCGTCTGGGTGCCGCAGCAGCGCACCACCGACGACCCCTACGGCGGCGAACTCCCGCCGGAACAGCCGTACCCGTACCAGGGCGAGGGCCAGACGCACGGGCAGCCGCAGGGCCAGGGCTACGACGAGCAGTACCGCTTCTGACGCCGCCTCACGTCGGCCGGCCGCCGACCGGCCGCCGGCCGCTCACTGCGAGCCGCGGAACTCCGGCCCCTCCACGACGAGTCCGGCGACCAGCGCTCCCGACATGCCCGCGTGCGGGAGACCCCCGCCCGGGTGCGACCAGCCGCCGACCGTGAACAGCCCCGCGGTGCGCGTGCTGTTGGACGGGTGCAGCAGGCGCCCGCCGGCTCCCGCCAGCGACGGCACCGGCACCGCGCCGTCCGCCACCCCGGTCGCCGCCGCCACGTCGGCCGGGGTCCGTACCTCGTGCCACAGGAGACGCTCCCGCAGATCCGGTATCGCCCGCTCGGCGACGCCGATCAGGGACTCGGCGTGGCGAGCGAACACTTCCCTCGCCGCCCCGTCCGACTCGCTGCCCCGGGCGGGCACCACGGCGGTGAGCGTGACCGCCTCGTGGTCCGCGTCCGGCACCAGCCCCGGATCGTCGGGCCGCATGACGGTGACGGTCGGCCGCGCGGCCATACCGGGCGTGGTGCCGAACAGGCACTCCAACTCCGTGTCCCGGTCCTGCGCGTGCACCACCGTCCGGTGCGCCGCCCCCGCCGGACGGCCGCCCCGCAACGCCAGCAGCACCGTCAGCCGGCTCGCACCACCGCGCCGCGCCGGCACCTCGCCGTCGCCCCGCGGCGCCGGCCCGCCGCACAGGCGGTCCAGCACATCGGGAGCCACCCCGGCCACCACGAACTCCGCCTCCGGCACGGACCCGTCGGCCAGCTCCACGCCCGCCGCCCGGCCGTCCTTCTCGACGATCCCGGTGACCTCGGCGCCGAAGCGGAACTCGACCCGGCGGGCCAGACACCGCTCGTACACCGCCCGCGCCAGCTCCCGCAGGCCGCCGCCGCGCACATACCACATCCCGAAGGCGTACTCCATGTACGGCAGCACGGCCGTGTTCGCCGGGGCGGTGCGGGGATCCAGGCCGTACGCGAGGGCGTGGCTCTCCAGGAGGGCGGCGAGCCGGGCGTCCCGCAGCTCCCAGGCGCCGACCTCGGCGAGCGTGCCGGCCCGGCGGGTGCGCAGCAGCCGCTTGTGCGGAACGGCCGGGTAGGGCTCGCGCTCGGCCAGCACCTCCCAGTTGGGCCACAGCGGCTCCTCCAGGAGGGGGCGGCGCGTCCGGTCCCAGGTCTCCCGGGCGCGCACCAGGAAGTCGCCCCACCGCTCACCGGCGGCCGGCCCGAGCGCCGCGTCCAGGGCGGCGACGACACCGGCCCGGGAGGCGTTCGGCAGCGAGACCTCCGTGCCGTCGGCGAACACGTGCCGTGACGACGGGTCGACCTGGACCAGCTCGACACAGGACTCCAGCGGCTCCTTGCCGGTCTTCACGAACAGGTCCCGCCAGACCGCGGGCAGCGGCAGCAGACCGGGACCGGTGTCGAAGGAGAACCCGTCCCGCTCGAAGCGGCCCAGGGCTCCTCCGTACGTCGCCGTCCGCTCGTACACCGCCACCCGGTGGCCCGCGACGGCCAGCCGGGCGGCGGCCGCCATCGCGCCCATCCCGGCGCCGATCACCGCAATCCGTGCCATGCCAGGGACTTTATCCGCCGCCACTGACAATCCGGTCGCGGGGGCCGAGCGGGCCGAGAGGGCGTACACCTGCGGGAACAGCCTGTGGCGCGTGGCGGCTGAGTAGCCCGGCGGGCGCGCGGGTGACCGGTCGCCGACGCGCCGCCGTGAGCCGGGGTGCGCAGGAGTGAGTACGCGTACCTAGCCCGTCAGATGAGTACGCGCACGGATGGGGTCCGATGCGCGCGGACGAGAGAGTGGAGGCACGGAGAGGGGCGCGGCTCCGGAACCGGCGACACGGGGTGCCGGAACGGAGCCGGGCCCGCGATCCGCTCCTTCCGCCGGCCACGGCCGGCGGGAGCGAGGCACGGGGGAACCCGGGGGAACGTCCGGAAACGGGGTTCCGACGGGGGGACGTACGGGGGAGCAGGAGAAGGCGCCGGTCCGACGGCGGCCCGCGGGGGACGCGGCCACCACGGACCGGCGCCTTCGCGCGTTCCCGGCCGCCGACGCGCGGCGTCGTCCTCAGGGGCGCCCGCTCACGCGCCCCTGGAGCAGACGCGACAGGGCCGCGTGCACGTCGTCGAGCGAGCGTTCCGCCTGGAACGACTTCCAGTCCAGCGCGGCCACCAGGACCATGCCGACCAGCGCGGCGGCGGTCAGCGGTACGTCGATCTCGTCGCTGAACTCACCGTTCGCCACGCCCTCGCGCAGCACGTCCTCCACCACCGCGACGGCCTCCTGCCGGACCACCAGCAGCGTCGACTGCCAGGCCCGGTTGGTGCGCCACAGCTCGGCCACGTACAGCTGGGTGAAGGCCGGGTAGCGGTCGATGAAGACGAGCCCCGCGCGGATCATCGCGTCCAGGGCGTCGACCCGGCCGCGGCCCTCCCGCGCCGCCTGCTCGGCCGCCTCCCGCAGCGACGCGGTCAGCAGACCGACGCCGTGCCGCAGCAGCTCCTCGAAGAGGACGGACTTGCTGGCGAAGTTGTAGTAGACCGTGCCCTTCGCGACCCCGGCGCGTTCGGCGATCTCGTCCACGGTGGTGGCGGAGAAGCCCTGCTCGGCGATGAGGGTGACGGCCGCCTCGTAGAGCTTCTGCCGGGTGGCCTCGCGGCGGCTGCTGCCCTGCGAGGTGGCGCTGCTGCTTTCCATGGTCCCGATTGTCACAGCACCCCGCCCGGGAGCGTCACCGCAGGGTTCACAGGGTCAGCTCCGGGTGCAGCCGGTCGAGGGTCCACACCTGCCGGCGGCGGGCCGACAGGGCGGTCAGCGCCAGCGCCGCCGCGGTGAACACGGCGAGCACCACGCACGCGTGCCACACCGGTTCCAGGCCGCCGCCCGTGATGAGCCTCCTGAGGGCGTCGACGACGTGGCTCATCGGCAGGAAGGGGTGCAGCGCGTTGAAGAAGCCCGGACTGGTCTGCACGGGGTACGTGCCGCCCGCGGAGGTCAGCTGCAGCATCAGCAGCGCGAGCACCAGGATGCGGCCCGCCGCCCCGAAGCGGGCGTTCAGCCACTGCACGATCGCCGCGAAGCACGCCGCCACCAGGAACAGGAAGCCCACCGTCCCGGCCGCCCTCACCATCTCCAGGCCCACCGCCCAGTGGAGCACCGCCATCAGGGCCGACGTCTGCAGCACCCCGAGCGCGACCACCGGCAGCCAGCCCGCCAGCGCGATCCGCCAGGCCGACGCCCCCGCGGCGAGCGCGCGCCGGTTCATCGGCGCGATCACCATGTACGCCACCATGGCGCCCACCCACAGGGACAGCGGGATGAAGTACGGGGCGAAACCGGTGCCGTAATTGGGTGCCTGATGCAGCGACTCGGAGGCCAGCCGGACCGGGTCGGCCATCACCCCGGTGCGCCGGTCGCGTTCCCGCTCGTCGTAGTCGGGGATCCGCGCGGCGCCGTCGTGCAGCCCGCCGGCGAGCTTCTCGGAGCCGTCGACCAGCTTGAAGATGCCGCCGTTCAGGTCGTCGGCACCGGTGCGCAGCTTGCCGACGCCCTCGTCCAGCTCCTTCGCACCGGTCTTGGCCGTGCCGATGCCCTTGTGGATCTTCTTCGCGCCGTCGGCGACCTTCCCGGCGCCGGTGTTCAGCTCGTTGACCTTCTCGACGGCGTCGTCGAGGTCCTCGGAGAGGTTCGGCGCGCGGTCGGCGAGGGACTGGGCCTGCTTCTGGAGGTCGGCCAGGTTCGAGTCGAGCTTCTTCAGCTCCTCCTTGTGGTCGGTGACCAGCCCGCTGACGTCGTCGGCGACGGACGCCACGGCGAGGGCGGCGTCCCTGGCCTTCTCCAGGTCGGGGCAGGCGGCGTCCGGCAGCGCCGGGTCCTCGCAGCGTGCCCGGTGCACCCCGGCCAGCGCCTCGGACTGGGCGCGGGCGTCCTTCGCGGCGGCCGGGGCCTTCTCCACCAGGGCGCCCAGGTCCTTCCGGACCGCCCCGGAGGAGTCGGCGACGAACTGGGCCGTGTCGCCGATGGCCTTCTCGTTCTCCTCCAGGAAGGGGCCCACCCGGCCGGCGGCGCCGTTGACCTCGTCGGCGAGCTTCTTCGTCCCGTCCGCGACCCGCTTCGAGCCCTTCTCCAGCTCACCCGCCTTGGTGTGGAGCTTCTTCAGGCCCTTGGACAGGTCACCGCTGCCGTCCTCGGCGTCCTCGAGCCCGTCGGCGAGATCCTTGGAGCCCTTCTCGGCCTTCCCGATGCCGCCCTTGAGCCGGTCCGCTCCCTTCGCCGCCTCGACGGTCTCGCCGTGGATGCCGGAGAAGGAGATGAAGATCCGGTCCAGGAACGAGCGCGACGCCTTGCTGGACGCGGCCTCGCGCACCTCGCCGAACACCGTCCGCGAGATCTGGCCGACGATGTAGTTGTTCGCGTCGTTCGTCCGCACCTGGAGCGCCCCGGTCTCCGGCGTGTCGCCCGCGCTGGAGGCGATGCGGCGGCTGAGGTCCGCGGGCATGGTGAGGGAGAGGTAGTAGGTGCCGTCCTCGACTCCGGCGCGGGCCTCGGCGGCGTCGACCTCGTGCCAGTCGAAGACCTCGCTCTCGCGCAGTCCCTCGGTGATGTCGTCGCCCGCCGTGAGCCTCCTGCCGTCCGCCGTGGCGCCCCGGTCGTCGTTCACCAGCGCCACCGGAATGCGGTCCAGACGGCCGTACGGGTCCCAGAACGACCACAGGTACAGGGCGCCGTAGAGCAGGGGCAGCAACAGCAGCGCGACCAGGGCGGCCCGCGGCAGCCGTCCGCGCCCGAAGCGCCTGAGCTCAAGCGCGGCCAGTCTCGGCGAACGCATCGTCGGCCTCCTCCGTCTCGTCGTCGCCCGCCCCGCCGTCGGCCGTCGTGTCCTCGTCTGTCGTGTCCTCGTCCGTCTCGCCGTCGCCCGTCTCGCCGTCGTCCGTCGCGTCCGGCCGGGTGGAGACGGTCACCGCTCCCTCGGGGGCCTCGCTGCACACCGCCACGACCGTGGTGCCGGACGCGGCGATCGAGGCCAGCAGGGCCCAGACCTCGGCCCGCTCGGCGGCCGACAGCTTCAGGTCGGTGTCGTCGACACCGAGCAGGCGGGGGCGGCCGATCGACGCCAGCGCGATCGACAGCCGCAGCGCCTCCGTGCGCTCCAGGTCCCGTACGGCGGTACGGGGACCCTTGGGCAGCGTCGCGGGGTCGAGGCCGGCCGCGGCGAGCGCCGCGTCGATGCCGCGCCGCGCCCTGGCCGTCCGCTCCGCGCGCGGGAGCAGCAGCGCGCGCACCGAGTCGCCGAAACGGCGCTGGAGCAGCGCCCGCTCCCTCAGGTGCTCGGCGACGGTGAGCGCCGGATCGAGGTCCGTGACGCCCGGTACGTGCGCGAGCGCACTGACCCGGCGCAGGGCGGACATCTGCCGGGGCAGCCGCAGCCCGCCGACGGTCGCCGTCCCCTCCGTGGGCCTCATCCGTCCCGTGAGGGCGAGCAGCAGACAGGTGCGGCCGGACCCGGACGGCCCCTCCACCGCGATCAGCGCGCCGGGCTCCGCGTCCACCTCGACACCGCGGAAAGCCCAGCCCCGCGGCCCCCTGAGTCCGAAGCCGCGGGCCGTCACCCCGAGTCCGAGCGGACCGTCCACGCCGCCTCACCCCCCTGATCACCCCGGCCGAGCGGGACCGGAACCTTTGAACTGACTGGTCAGTGCAAAAAGCTAACCCGAACCTACGATCGAGGCAAAAGCCCAGGTCAGAACGGATTGTCAGTGGCATACCTCACGATGGGCACATACGGCACCTCGTGACAGAGCGTGCCGTCACGAAGACGACAGGAGGATCGTCATGGCCCACTCGTCCGCAGCCGCCGCCCGGCGGCGCCGCGCAGCCGGCCCTGCACCCTCACTGACCGGCCCGGCGAGCGACGTGCACCCCGTGCTCCGCCGGGCGACGGCCCCGCCCGCCGCCCTGGACCTGCTCGCCCAGGCCCGGTCCGGCCTGGAGGAGGCCACCGGCCTCGAAACGCCGAACGAGCGCTACGCGACGGCCCACCTCGCCGCCCTGCGCACCGCCGCCGCGGTGCTCGCCGCGCGGGGCCGCCCCGAGACCACCGCGCGGGCCCGCGCCCGCATCCGCAGCGCCTGGGAGGTGCTCCCCGAGATCGCGCCCGAGCTGTCCGACTGGAGTGCGTTGTTCGCCGCCGGCGCCCGGCGCCGGGCACGGGCGGAGGCGGGCATCCAGGGCGCGGCGAGCCGCCGGGACGCCGACGACCTGATACGCGACGTGGCGATGTTCCTGCGCCTCGTGGAGCGGATGCTGGTGCTCCAGCCGGTCCTGCCCCAGCCCCGCCCCGACGCGGACCAGGACCCCGGCCGCCAGGACACCCGCGCCCCGGATTCCGGTCACCCACATCCCGACCGCCCCGACCGCCCCGAACGGCCTGAGCGCTCCGATCGGCCTGACCGCTCCGACCGCCCGGGAGCCGGCCGTGCCGGCCGCCGCCTGCCGGACGCGGGGTGATTCCGGGCGCCGGAAGCCCTCCGGACGGCGCGGTGGTACGGGGTGATCGGCCCGCCCGCCGGAGGCAATAGGGTGGGAGGAGCCTGAAGCCTGTCCCGTCCCGCACCCGGGCCGGGGCGGCAGCCCGTTCGCTCCGCCCGTGCCCGAGGCGGTGCCGCGCCGAGGAGTCAACTGCCGTGTCGGACCCGATGCGCCCGCCCGTCTCCCACCCCAGCCCGCACCCGGCGGCGCCGCGCTCCGAGCCCTCGCGTTCCCGAGCCGCCCTGCGTACCGCCGTGGTCTGGGACGTCCTCCAGGACGCCCTGGACCGCCGGGTCAAGGCCACGGGACGCCAGGCGCTGGACGTCCTCGACACCGGCGGCGGCAGCGGCAACTTCGCGGTGCCCGTGGCCCGCCTCGGTCACCGCGTCACCGTCGTCGACCCGAGCCCCAACGCCCTGTTCGCCCTGGAGCGCCGGGCCGCCGAGGCCGACGTCGCCGACCGCGTGCGCGGCGTCCAGGGAGACGCCCACGGCCTCTTCGACGTGGTCGAGCGCGGCGCCTACGACGCGGTGCTGTGCCACGGCGTCCTGGAGTACGTGGACGACCCCGCGGAGGGTGTCCGCAACGCGGTGGCCGCCCTGCGTGCCGAGGGCGTCCTCAGCCTGCTCGCCGCCGGTCTCGGCGGTGCCGTGCTCGCCCGCGCCCTCGCCGGGCACTTCACGGAGGCCCGGCAGGCCCTCGACGACCCGAACGGCCGCTGGGGCACGGGTGACCCCGTGCCGCGCCGGTTCACGGCCGAACAGCTCACCGGCCTGGTCGAGGGAGCCGGGCTCCGGATCAGCTCAGTGCACGGCGTGCGGGTCTTCGCCGACCTCGTCCCCGGGGTGCTGGTGGACACCGAGCCCGGCGCCATGAACGCGCTGCTGAAGCTGGAGGCCGCGGCGGCCGAACTCGCGGCGTTCCACTCCGTGGCGACCCAGCTCCATGTGCTCGGTGAGACGCGAGAGGCCCAGGAGGCCTGAGAGCCACCCGGTGGGGTAACGCGCTGATCAGGGCCGCGACTGCAGATGGAGTACGCCACAGGCCCCCCGAACGGGGGCCGGTCGCCGTATGATCGAGGGAGACCGCCCGGCATGACGGGTCGGCCGCTGGGGAATGGGACTTTCAGCGAGCCGGCGCGGCCATGACGGAGTCCGGTTGGCCAATTGGCGTAGAGGGGCGGGTTTCACGGGGGCGATTCCCTGCCTATCCTGAAGGGACCCCCCCGGGTCGCCCCGGCGACTGCACGATGAGGAGGACTCCGTGCCGCTCTCGGAGCACGAGCAGCGCATGCTCGAGCAGATGGAGCGAGCGCTGTACGCCGAAGATCCCAAGTTCGCGACAGCGCTCGAGGGAAGCGGGCTGCGTACGTACACCCGGCGACGGGTCTACCAGGCGGTCGCGGGCTTCCTCGTAGGTATTGCGCTCCTCATGGCCGGTATGGTCGCCCAGCAGGTCTGGCTCAGCGTGGTGGGCTTCCTCGTCATGCTGGGCTGCGCGGTCCTCGCGGTGACCGGCTGGCGCAAGGCCCCCAAGCCGGGCGAGCAGCCCGTCGCCGGTGCCGAGCCCCAGGCGCGCCGTCAGGGACGGCAGAAACGCTCCATGATGGATCGCATCGACGAGCGCTGGCAGCGGCGCCGCGACGAGCAGCAGGGCGGCCAGTAGCAGGCAGGCGGCCCTCACCAGGACATCCGCGTGAGGGGGTGACCACCGAAAGGGTGGTCACCCCCTCACGCATGCCCAGAGCGCTCAGCCGCCCCTCGGGAAGCGGCGACCACCCCTTCCCGAGAGGTTTCCGCCGCCTCCCGCATTTCCCCGAAGGGTGCCCCGCCGCCTCCCGATTTCCCGAAGGGTGTCCCGCCGCCTCCCGAAGGGCGTTCAGCCCTGTTACCCCGACGCCTTGCGCAGCGTCGGCCGGGCCGCCGCCACCCGCCGTTTCAGGGCCGTCCACCGGTCCGAGACGGCCCAGGCCACCCGTACGGTCGAACGCGGGGCGAGCGATGCGCGCAGCCTCGTGCCGCGGCCGGCCGTGGCCCGCAGACCGGCGGTGACCCGGTGGACGTCCTCCGTGAGGCCGGCCGTCAGCCGTGGGCGGGGCGCGTAGAGGACCTGCTCCACGGCGTCCGCCACCCGGTGCACCGCCGCCGCGGCCGCCGGATCCAGCCGTCCGAGGCGGACGATCCGGGCCGCCGCCCTGCGCGGCGTCTGCGACTCCTCCGGCAGGATCCCGAAGTCCCACGCCGTGTCCGTCAGCTCCTGCCAGACAGCGAGGGTGTGAGGGCCCGCGTCCGCCTCCGTACGGCCGTGCGCCCCCAGCCGTACCGACCGGGTGCGCAGCCGCCACAGCATCGGCGCGAGCGGAAGCAGCAGCACCGCGAGCCCGCCCAGGGCCCACGCGGCCACCACGTACCACTTCCGTCCACCGCCGTCCGTGACCGGCGCGGCCGCCGCGGACTCGCTGGCACAGGCGTCCAGCTTCTTGTCCTCGGCGGTGCAGCTCTCGTCGGCGGAGGGCACCGCCGACGGCTCCGCCTGCGTGTTCCGCGACGGCAGCGCCGGGTCCGGCACCGCGCTGCCCGGCGTCTGGGTCAGCGTGTACGACGGGGTCGAACCACGGGTCGGCGTCGGCTCGAAGCGGGTCCAGCCCACGCCCTCGAAGTACACCTCGGGCCAGGCGTGGGCGTCCCGCAGCCCCACCGACACCGAACCGTCGGCCTGCGGGGAACCCGGCGCGAAGCCGACCGCGACCCGGGCCGGGATGTCCAGGGAGCGGGCCATCGCCGCCATGGCGAAGGAGAAGTGGACGCAGAAGCCCTGCTTGTCTTGGAGGAAGCGGGCGATCGCCTGCGAGCCGCTGCCGACCTTGACCTGGGTGTCGTACTCGAAGCCGCCGTTGATCGCGAAGTACTCCTGGAGCTTGACCGCCTGCTCGTAGGGGTTCGCCGCGCCGGCGGTGACCTGCCGGGCGGTCTGGGAGACCACGTCGGGCAGTGAGTCCGGCAGCTCGGTGTACTCCCGGCGCACCGCCACCGACGGCTGCGGAGCCGCGGCGAGCTGGTCGGCCGTCGGCTGCACGTTCAGGCTCCGCACCTCGTACGTCAGGCCGCGCGTGTTCTGGCCGTGGTCGCCGACGAGTGTCATGCCCACGGGCTCGTAGCGCCAGTTGCCCGGGACCCGCACGCCGCTGGGCGGGTACGGCATCGGCAGCCAGTCCTGGGCGTACCAGTCCGCGGCCGAGATGGTGGCCCGGGTCTCCGCGCGGTCGACGTCCGGGCCGAGACCGGCCGGTGTGGGGAAGGTGCCGTCCGGCACGGCGGTGATCTGCCGCTTGGACGGCTTCCAGGTGGTGCCGTCGAAGTCGTCCAGGGAGACGATGCGCAGGTACAGGTTCGACAGGTCGTTCGAGTCGGTGTCGACGGAGAGGACCTGCCGGTTCTCGTCGACGTTGAGGCTGTCGCGCAGGGACACCAGCGGGTTCACGGCGGAGATCGTGCCGCCGCCCCCGGTGCCCGAGCCGGCTCCCGTCCTGGCGCTGTCCAGCAGCCCGCCGTCCAGCGCGGGCAGGGCGAGCGGCACGACCAGGGCGACGCCCAGGGCGAAGGCGCCGATACGCCGCCCGGTGCGGACCGGGGCGATCGCGCCGCCCGGCTCCCCGCCCGGGGTGCGGGGCGCCCCGCCGAAGACCCGGCCCCACTGCGAGAGCCGGTCGCGTCCCTCGGCCAGCAGCAGCGTCAGATAGCCGACCGCCGCGACCAGGAACCACAGCCAGTCGGTGCCGCCCTCGGACAGTCCCGCGGCCACCGAGTACAGCGCGAGCAGCGGCAGCCCGGCGGGCGCGGCACTGCGGAAGGTCACCGCGAGGGTGTCCACCAGCAGACCGATCACCAGGACGCCGCCGACCAGCATCAGCCGGATGCCGTCCGACTCCAGCGGCGCCGGGATCGCGTACCGGGCGATGTCGTCGCCGCCCTGGCGCAGCAGGTCGGCGAAGCGCTGGAAGGCCTGCGGGCCGGGGAGCAGCCCGCCGAGCGCCTGCTGCCGGGCGAAGACCAGGGTGAGGAGCAGCAGGGTGACCAGGGCCTGCGCGGCGATGGTCAGGGGCCGCGCCAGCGGCACCCGGCGCGCCGCCGCGCCCACCCCGGACTGGACCGCCAGCAGGAACGCGGCCTGCAGGATCCAGGTGGCCGGGTCGACCAGGGGCAGCAGCGCGCACGCCGCCGCCAACGTGGCCGCCCAGGCACACAGCGCCAGCCGCGCCCGCCCGCTCATCGCACGCCCTCCCCGCCGCCGGCCGTCGTGAGGCCCGTACGCTCGCGGTCCGCCAGGCGCCACAGGTCCTCCAGGGCGGAGCCCCGGGGGACGCCCACGGCGGTCCAGCCCGCCTCGCGGAGCATCCGCAGCCGTTCCTCGTTCCCCTCCAACGGACCGGGCACGGCCGCCGGTTCCCGTTCCCGCGACCAGGCCCCGCTGTCCAGGACGAAGGCGAGGGCGCCGCCGCTGCGCTGCCGCATCTTGGCGGCCACCGTGGCCTGCTCCTCGTCCAGGTCGCCGAAGAACGCCACCAGCAGCCCCTCGTTCCCGCCGCGCAGCACGTCGTAGGCCCGGGACAGGCCCGTGCCGTCGGAGTGGTCGATCACCGCGAGGGTGTCCATCATGAGCCCGGCCGCGTCGGCCGTGCCCTGGCTCGCGCCGGCGAAGCCGTCGGCGCCCTCGCCCGGCACCGAGGCCCCGGTGTCGGTGAGGAGCCGGACCGAGAAACCCCGCTCCAGCATGTGCACCAGCACGGACGCCGCGCCCGACACCGCCCACTCGAACGCCGAGTCGGGTCCCGCGCCCTCGAAGGCCAGGCCCCGGGTGTCCAGGAGCACCGTGCAGCGGGCGCGCTGCGGCTGCTCCTCGCGCCGCACCATCAGCTCGCCGTACCGCGCCGTGGAGCGCCAGTGCACGCGGCGCAGGTCGTCGCCGTAGCGGTATCCGCGCGGGATGACGTCGTCGTCGCCCGCCAGCGCCAGCGACCGCTGCCGTCCCTCGCCGTACCCCTTCGCCTCCCCGCTCAGCCGCACCGGCGGCAGCGCCTCTACGCGCGGGATCACGGTCAGCGTGTCGTACGCCGAGAAGGACCGGGTCAGCTCGCACAGCCCGAACGGGTCGGTCAGGCGCAGCTGGAGCGGGCCCAGCGGAAAGCGGCCGCGCAGGTCGGAGCGGACCCGGTAGGACACCTCGCGGCGACCCCCCGGCTCCACCCGGTCGAGGACGAAGCGGGGGCGCGGCCCGAGCACGTAGGGCACCCGGTCCTGGAGCATCAGCAGACCGGTGGGCAGCCGCGAGACGTTGTCGACGCGCAGGTGGACCCGGGCCTCGCTGCCCGCGGGCACGCGCCCGGGGGAGAGCCGCCGGCTGCCCGCCACTCGGTAGCGCGTGCGGTAGAGCACGGCCGCGCAGACCAGCGGCAGCACGCTCAGCAGCAGCCCGACCCGGAGCAGGTCGCTCTGCCCGAGGACGTACGCGCAGACCGCGGCGGCGATGCCGGCGGCCAGGAAGGAGCGCCCGCGGGTGGTCAGACCGGTCAGGGCGGTGCGGATGCCGCCGACCTCGCCCCGGTCGTCCTGTGACCGGTCCGTCCCCCCGGTGTCCATCACAGCCTCCGCGGCGGCTGCTGACCGTACGCCGGCGCGCCGCGGCCCATGCCGAAGCCCGCCTGCTGCTGGGGCGCCGCGGGCACCGGCGTGCGCTGCAGGATCTCCTGGACGACCTGCTCGGCGGTGCGGCGGTTGAGCTGAGCCTGGGCGGTGGGCAGCAGGCGGTGGGCCAGGACGGCGACCGCGAGGGCCTGCACGTCGTCCGGCAGCGCGTACTCCCGGCCGCTCAGGGCGGCGGACGCCTTCGCCGCACGCAGCAGATGCAGCGTGGCGCGCGGCGAGGCGCCGAGTCTCAGGTCCGGGTGGACGCGGGTGGCGGCGACCAGGTCCACCGCGTACCGCCGGACCGGTTCGGCGACGTGGACGCCGCGCACCGCCTCGATCAGCTTGAGGATCTCGTGCGCGTGCGCCACCGGCTGGAGGTCGTCCAGCGGGTTCACCCCGCCGTGCACGTCGAGCATCTGCAGCTCGGCCTCCGGGCTCGGGTAGCCGATGGAGACCCGGGCCATGAAGCGGTCGCGCTGCGCCTCCGGCAGCGGGTAGGTGCCCTCCATCTCGACTGGGTTCTGCGTCGCCACCACCATGAAGGGGCTGGGCAGCTCGTAGGTCTGCCCGTCGATGGTGACCTGGCGCTCCTCCATCGACTCCAGCAGCGCGGACTGCGTCTTCGGTGAGGCGCGGTTGATCTCGTCGCCGATCACCACCTGCGCGAAGATCGCGCCCGGCTTGAACTCGAAGTCCCGGCGCTGCTGGTCCCAGATGGACACCCCGGTGATGTCCGAGGGCAGCAGGTCCGGCGTGAACTGGATCCGGCGCACGGAACAGTCGATGGACCGCGCCAGCGCCTTGGCCAGCATGGTCTTGCCGACTCCCGGGACGTCCTCGATCAGCAGGTGTCCCTCGGCGAGCAGCACGGTCAGCGAGAGCCGTACGACCTCGGGCTTGCCCTCGATCACGTCCTCCACCGAACCGCGCACGCGCTCGACCACAGCGGTCAGATCAGTGAGGCTCGCTCGATCGTCATAGGTCGTCACCGGCCCTCCTCGGCCTTTCCCCGCGCTCCCTGGGAAGCGGGGGTACCCCAACTTGCCGGGCCGGTCCCCGGCACCGCGGACCGGCCCACCCCGAATCACGGATGCCGCGTGGAAATAGTTCCGCGCGCCACCACTTCCCCCGCATTCTTGCCGCCGTTACCGATTCGTGTCACTCGCCTGTGGACAACTGGCCGCGATATGTCAGGCCTTACGGCGTTTGCGGTGTCTGTACGGCAGGAATCAGCGGGGCGGCCGACCGGGTCAGGCGGGGGTGACCTCGCGGAGTCGGCCGGTCTTCACGTCGTAGACGAAACCGCGTACGTCGTCCGTGTGCGGCAGGAAGGGGGAGGTCCGGACCCGCTCGATCGACTGCCGCACGTCCTGGTCGACGTCCTGGAAGGACTCCACCGCCCAGACGGGGCGCTGGCCGACCTCCAGCTCCAGCTCGTGCCGGAAGTCCTCGGTCAGGGTCTCCATGCCGCACGCCGTGTGGTGGACGAGGACCACGCTGCGGGTGCCCAGCGCCCGCTGGCTGATGGTGAGGGAGCGGATCACGTCGTCGGTGACGGCACCGCCCGCGTTGCGGATCACGTGGCAGTCACCGTTGCGCAGGCCCAGTGCGGCTGTCACGTCCAGCCGCGCGTCCATGCAGGCCACTACGGCCGTCCGGAGGGCGGGGCGGCCCGCCAGCTCGGCGTCGGCGAAATCGGCGGCGTACCGCTCGTTCGCCTCGACGAGCCGGTCGACGGTGCCGCCGTCGGCGGGGGTGGACTCGGAGCCTGCGGGAACTGATGCAGAAGTCGTCATAACCATGACGTTACTGGTCACCGCCGCTGCGGTCCCCTTGGGAAGAGGGACAAAGAACGCCATCGCGGCTTGTTGTGAGCCACTCCACAACCCCGCACGGCCGCCTCCGAACGGGTGAAGTACCGCCCCGTGGCGATTCGTCCGCGCCCGCCCCCGCGACGCGCAGGCCGGTTGATTGACCGGGCGACAGGGTGGACTAAAGTGACGCGAAGCGGGAGGCGAGGCTCTCCCTGCTGGACTGAAACCCCCGGAGACCTGGGCGAGTCCCGCCAGATCTCCCCACGTGCGCGGCGCGTACGTACGGCTCGGCCTCCTCCCGCTCCCGGCCGGCCGACGCTTCCGGCGCCGGCAGGACTCCCCTTCACGAGCGAGCGGGAGGGGACCCGGCGGTGCGTCACGCCGTGCCGGACCTGAGAGGCCGCCCCAGTTGAGCCAGAGTCGACACGTCCCGGTGATGCTCCAGCGGTGTCTGGACCTGCTGGCGCCCGCCCTCGAGGAGCCGGGCGCCGTGGTCGTCGACTGCACCCTGGGACTCGGCGGGCACAGCGAGGCGCTCCTCCAGCGCTTCCCCGAGGCCCGGCTCGTCGCCCTCGACCGGGACAAGGAGGCCCTGCGCCTGTCCGGCGAGCGGCTCGCGCCGTACGGCGAGCGCGCCACCCTGGTGCACGCCGTCTACGACGAGTTGCCCGACGTCCTCGACCGGCTCGGCCTGCCGCGCGTCCAGGGCGTCCTCTTCGACCTCGGCGTCTCCTCCATGCAGCTCGACGAGGCCGACCGCGGCTTCGCCTACGCCCAGGACGCCCCGCTCGACATGCGCATGGACCAGACGACCGGCATGAGCGCCGCCGAGGTCCTCAACACCTACCCGCCGGGCGAACTCGTCCGCATCCTGCGGGCGTACGGCGAGGAGAAGCAGGCCAAGCGGATCGTCTCCGCGATCGTCCGGGAGCGCGAGAAGGAGCCGTTCAGCAACAGCGCCCGCCTCGTGGAGCTGATCCGCGCGGCGCTGCCGCAGGCCGCCAAGCGCACCGGCGGCAACCCGGCCAAGCGCACCTTCCAGGCCCTGCGCATCGAGGTCAACGGCGAGCTGTCCGTCCTGGAACGGGCCGTTCCGGCCGCCGTCGAGGCGCTCGCCGTGGGCGGACGGATCGCCGTGCTGTCGTACCACTCCCTGGAGGACCGGCTGGTCAAGCAGGTGTTCGCGGCCGGCGCCGCCAACACCGCGCCCCCCGGGCTGCCGGTCGTCCCCGAACGCTACGCGCCCAGGCTCAAGCTGCTCACGCGCGGTGCCGAACTTCCCACCGAGGAGGAGATCGCCGAGAACCGGCGGGCGGCACCCGCGCGACTGCGCGGAGCCCAGCGCATCAGGGAGTCCGTCGGGTGAACCGAGTGAGGCAGGCCAGGCACGGGCGGCCCGTTCCGGGCCGAGGGGAGGGCGAGTGAGCAGGAAACCCGAACTGAAGGGGAGGGCGGCCCGACTCGCCCGGCTCATCCCGCCCGGCAGCGCCCGCGGCCAGGCCGCGCGAGCCCCCTTCGTGCTCCTCGTCGTCGTCCTCCTGGGCGGCGGTCTGATCGTGCTGCTGGTGCTGAACTCCGCCCTGAGCGAGGGCTCCTTCCAGCTCGACGACCTCAAGCAGCGGACGAAGGAACTCACGGACGAGGAGCAGGCGCTCCAGCGGGACATCGACGCCTACTCCGCCCCCCACGCCCTCCAGCGCCGCGCCCGCGAGCTGGGCATGGTGCCCGGCGGCGACCCCGCCTTCCTCGCCCCCGACGGCACCGTCAAGGGCTCGCCCGGCCCCGCGCCCGCCGCGGCCACGCCGCTGGTCCTCGCCCCCGAGGCGCTGACCGCGCCCCCCGCCGACACCGCCGCGGCCGTGCCGTCCTCCGGCACCGGACCGGCCTCCTCTCCCGCCGCGGTCGCACCCCCCGCCACGGCCGCCACCCCCACCACGGCGGCGACGCCCATCCCGACCCCGACCCCCGGCAGGTGACGGAAGTGTCCGACAGGGAACCGCCACGCCGTCGCGTGCCCGGACCCGCCAGGCCCGTCCGCCCCGGCGCCCGGCGGCAGCCCGGCCCCGGCGCCCGGCCCGCCCGCCGACCAGGCCCGCCCCGGCCGGCGCCCCGCGCCATCCGGCTGGGCAGCCCCCGCCCGCGCCTGCGCCTGATCGGCCTCGCGCTGACCCTGGTGCTGTCCGCCTTCGTCGTACGGCTGCTCCAGGTGCAGGCCGTCGACGCCGGGACGTACACCGCCAAGGCGGAGCAGAACCGCTACGTCGTCCACACCCTGCCCGCCGAGCGCGGCGGGATCACCGACCGCAACGGCGTGGCCCTCGCGAGCACCGTGGACGCCTACGACATCACCGCCGACCCCACGATGTTCACCCGTGAGCAGTTGAAGGTCGGTGACGGTCCCGAGCAGGCGGCCGCGCTCCTCGCGCCGATCCTCGGCGAGGACCAGGAGGACCTGGTCGACCGGCTCCGCCCCGACAACGAGGAACTGCGCTACGTACGCCTCGCCCGCCGGCAGACCCCGCAGGTCTGGAACCAGATCAAGGACCTGAAGACGGCGCTCACCAAGAAGGCGGAGACCGACAGGACCGTGGTCAACGTCCTCGCGGGCGTCTTCGCCGACCCCAGCAGCAAGCGCGTGTACCCGGGCGGCGACCTCGCCGCGGGCATCCTCGGCTGGGTCGGCGCGGACGGCAAGGGCGGCGGCGGCCTGGAGCGGAAGCTGGACAAGACCCTGGCGGGCGAGGACGGCAAGATCCGGTACGCCCAGTCCGGGGGCCGTCAGGTGCCCACCGCGGGCTCCACCGAGACGCCCGCCGTGCCCGGCAGCGACGTCGAGCTGACCATCGACCGCGACATCCAGTGGGCCGCGCAGGACGCGATCACCGAGCAGGTGGAGAAGTCCAAGGCGGACGGCGGCTACGTCATCGTCCAGGACACGGCCACCGGCGAGATCCTCGCCATGGCCAACTCGCCCGGCTTCGACCCGGGCGACCTCGCCCACGCCGACCCGAAGGCGCTGGGCAACGCGGCCCTCCAGGACGCCTTCGAGCCCGGTTCGACCGCCAAGGTGATGTCGATGGCGGCCGTACTGGAGGAGAACGCCGCCACGCCGATGACCCACATCACCGTCCCCAACCGCCTCAAGCGCGGCGACCGGCTCTTCAAGGACGACGTCGACCACCCGACCTGGTACCTCACGCTCAACGGCGTGCTCGCCAAGTCCAGCAACATCGGCACCATCATGGCCACCGGCGAGCTGGGCAGGACGCAGGCCCAGGCCAACAAGGTGCTCTACGACTACCTGCGCAAGTTCGGCCTCGGCGGCTACAGCGGCCTCGGCTTCCCCGGCGAGACCAAGGGCATCCTCGCGCCGCCCGGCCAGTGGTCGACCTCGCAGCAGTACACGATCCCTTTCGGCCAGGGTGTCTCCGTGAACGCGCTCCAGGCGGCCTCGGTGTACTCGACCATCGCCAACGGCGGTGTCCGCGTCGAACCGACGCTTGTACGCGGCACCAAGTCGGACGACGGACGCTTCACCCCCGCTCCCGAACCCAAGAAGACCCGCGTGATCAGCGAGAAGACCGCCACGACTCTCGCGCGGATGCTGGAGTCCGTCGTCGACGACGAGGAGGGCACCGGTACCAAGGCCCGCATCCCCGGCTACCGCGTGGCGGGCAAGACGGGCACGGCCAACCGGGTGGATCCGGCCACCGGCCAGTACAAGGGATACACCTCGTCGTTCGCCGGGTTCGCCCCCGCCGACAAGCCCCGCGTCACCGTCTACTGCGCCATCCAGAACGCCACCCAGGGAAGTTACTTCGGCGGCCAGATCTGCGGCCCCATCCACAAGCAGGTCATGGAGTTCGCCCTCAAGACCCTCCAGGTCCCGCCGACCGGAGCCGACCCCGCGAGGCTCCCGGTCACCTTCAAACCCTGACGGACACCGTCGAACCCCGCCCAGTACCCACAGAACCAGCCCAGTACCGAGCCAGCGCCGTTTCCGTACCGAGCCACCAGGAACCACCCGTGACAACGATCACCCCCGGCCCCGGCGACCAGAGCGCCCCCCGGGCCTCACTTCGCCCGGAGGCGGGTACGCCCGGTACGCTCACCGCCGTGCCACACGCTGATCAGTCCCAAACCACCCAGAAGGGCCACCCCGTGACCTACCCGGGACCGCCCCGTCCGGTGCGGAACTCCGCCACACCCCTCGCGGAACTCGCCGGTCAGCTGGGTGTCACCGCACCGGACAGCACCGCCGAGGTCACGGGCGTCACCCATGACTCGCGGGCCGTCCGCCCCGGTGACCTGTACGCCGCCCTGCCCGGAGCCCGCGCCCACGGCGCCGACTTCGTCACCCAGGCCGCCGGCCTCGGCGCCGCCGCCGTGCTGACCGACCCGGCCGGCGCCGAGCGCGCCGCCGCCGCCGGTCTGCCCGCGCTCGTCGTCGACGACCCGCGCGCGCGGATGGGCGAGCTGGCCGCCACGATCTACGGCCACCCCGGCCGCGACCTCCTCCAGATCGGCATCACCGGCACCTCCGGCAAGACCACCACCGCCTACCTCGTCGAGGGCGGCCTGCGTACGGTGAAGTCCACCGGGCTGATCGGCACGGTCGAAATGCGCATCGGCGACGAGCGCATCAAGTCCGAGCGCACCACGCCCGAGGCCACCGACCTCCAGGCCCTGTTCGCGGTGATGCGCGAGCGCGGCACCGAGGCGGTCGCCATGGAGGTCTCCAGCCACGCCCTGGTGCTCGGCCGGGTCGACGCCTGCGTGTTCGACATCGCGGTCTTCACCAACCTCAGCCCGGAGCACATGGAGTTCCACTCCGGCATGGAGGACTACTTCCAGGCGAAGGCGCAGCTCTTCACGCCGAAGCGCAGCAGACTCGGCGTGGTCAACGTGGACGACGAGTACGGTCGCCGCCTCGCGAACGAGGCCACCGTCCCGGTCGTCACCTACTCCGCCGAGGGCCACCCCGACGCCGACTGGCGCGCCGACGAGGTCGAGGTCGGTCCGCTGGACTCGACGTTCACCGTGATCGGCCCCAAGGGCGAGCGGATCGCCGCCAAGTCGCCGCTGGCCGGCCCGTTCAACGTGGCGAACTCCCTCGCCGCGATCGTCGCCCTCGCCGCCGCCGGCCTCGACCCGCAGACCGCCGCCGACGGCGTCGCCGCGGTGCCGGGTGTGCCGGGCCGCCTGGAGCGGGTGGACGCGGGCCAGCCGTACCTCGCGGTCGTCGACTACGCCCACAAGACCGACGCGGTCGAGTCGGTCCTGCGCGCCCTGCGCAAGGTGACCGAGGGCAGGCTGCACGCCGTGCTGGGCTGCGGCGGCGACCGGGACACCACCAAGCGGCAGCCGATGGGCGCCGCCGTGGCCCGGTTCGCCGACACCGCCGTACTGACCTCCGACAACCCCCGCTCCGAGGACCCGCTCGCGATCCTCGCCACCATGCTCCAGGGCGCGGCGTCCGTGCCCGCGCACGAGCGCGGCGAGGTGCAGGTCTTCGAGGACCGGGCCGCCGCCATCGCCGCCGCCGTCGCCCGGGCCGAGCCCGGCGACACCGTGCTGGTGGCGGGCAAGGGCCACGAGCAGGGCCAGGACATCGCCGGGGTGGTCCGTCCGTTCGACGACCGCCAGGTGCTGCGCGAAGCCATCCAGAAGACCCAGGGATGAGATCCCGAATGATCCAGCCGATCCTGATCCTGATCCAGGGGACGAACTTGTGATCACCCTCTCTCTCGCCGAGATCGCAGAAGTCGTCGGCGGGCGGATGCACGACATACCGGACGCGTCCGCGCAGGTCACCGGGCCGGTCGTCCGGGACTCCCGGGAAGCGGGGCCCGGCAGCCTCTTCGTCGCCTTCGTCGGCGAGCGGGTGGACGGCCACGACTTCGCGCGGGCGGTCGTCGAGGCCGGCGCGGTGGCCGTGCTCGGCTCCCGCCCCGTCGGCGTGCCCGCGATCGTCGTGGACGACGTCCAGTCCGCCCTCGGCGCCCTCGCCCGGCACGTCGTACGACGCCTCGGCACCACCCTCGTGGCCCTCACCGGGTCCGCCGGCAAGACCAGCACCAAGGACCTCATCGCCCAGGTGCTGCGCCGCAAGGCGCCGACGGTCTTCACGCCCGGTTCCATGAACAACGAGGTCGGACTGCCGCTCACCGCGCTCACCGCCACCGAGGAGACGAAGTTCCTCGTGCTGGAGATGGGCGCCCGCGGCATCGGCCACATCCGCTACCTCTGCGAGCTGACCCCGCCGAAGGTCGGCCTGGTCCTCAACGTCGGCTCCGCGCACATCGGCGAGTTCGGCGGCCGGGAGCAGATCGCCCAGGCCAAGGGCGAACTGGTGGAATCCCTTCCGCCGGCCGAGGAGGGCGGCACCGCGATCCTCAACGCGGACGACGCCTTGGTACGGGCCATGGCCTCCCGAACGAAGGCGAAGGTGATCTTCTTCGGTGAGTCCGACGAAGCGGACGTTCGCGCCGAGAACGTGCGACTCACGGACACCGGACAGCCTTCCTTCAGGCTTCACACACCCTCCGGTGCAAGCGATGTGACCATGCGCCTGTACGGTGAGCACCACGTGTCGAACGCGCTCGCCGCGGCCGCCGTCGCCCACGAGTTGGGCATGTCCGCAGACGAGATCGCCACCGCGCTCTCCGAGGCGGGCTCCCTCTCCCGCTGGCGGATGGAGGTCACCGAGCGCCCGGACGGCGTGACGGTCGTCAACGACGCCTACAACGCGAACCCCGAGTCCATGAAGGCCGCGCTGCGTGCGCTGGTCGCCATGGGCAAGGGACGCCGCACGTGGGCGGTGCTCGGCAAGATGGCCGAGCTCGGGGACGAGGCGCTCGCCGAGCACGACGCGGTCGGACGGCTCGCCGTCCGGCTCAACGTCAGCAAGCTCGTCGCGGTCGGGGGCAGGGAAGCCCGCTGGCTGCAACTGGGCGCATATAACGAGGGTTCGTGGGGTGAGGAGTCGGTGCACGTGTCCGACGCACAGGCGGCGGTCGACCTGTTGCGCAGCGAGTTGCGCCCAGGGGACGTCGTACTCGTGAAGGCGTCCCGTTCGGTGGGTCTGGAGAGCGTCGCCGCGGCGCTGCTGGAGACCGGCGCCGAGGGTGAGGTCGCCGCCCGATGATGAAGCAGATCCTGTTCGCGGGAGTCATCGGCCTGTTCCTGACGCTGGTCGGCACGCCGCTGCTGATCAAGCTGCTGGCCCGCAAGGGCTACGGCCAGTACATCCGCGACGACGGACCGCGCGAGCACGCCAGCAAGCGCGGTACGCCGACCATGGGCGGCATCGCCTTCATCTTCGCCACGGTCGCGGCGTACTTCCTGGCCAAGGTGATCACCAGCTACCTGGACCCGGAGGCGGACGCGGCGCCGACCTTCTCGGGGCTGCTGGTGCTCGGCCTGATGGTGGGCATGGGCCTGGTCGGCTTCCTCGACGACTACATCAAGATCGTCAAGAGGCGTTCGCTGGGTCTGCGGGCCAAGGCGAAGATGGCCGGCCAGCTGATCGTCGGCATCGCCTTCGCCGTGCTCTCGCTCCAGTTCGCGGACAACCGCGGCAACACCCCGGCCTCCGACAAGCTGTCGTTCATCACCGACTTCGGCTGGTCGATCGGCCCGGTGCTGTTCGTCATCTGGGCGCTGTTCATGATCCTGGCGATGTCGAACGGCGTGAACCTGACCGACGGTCTGGACGGTCTGGCCACCGGCGCCTCCGTCCTGGTCTTCGGCGCCTACACCTTCATCGGCGTCTGGCAGTTCCAGGAGTCCTGCGCCAACGCGCTGACCCTGACCAACCCGGGCGCCTGCTACGAGGTGAGAGACCCGCTCGACCTCGCGGTGGTGTCGTCCGCGCTGATGGGTGCCTGCCTGGGCTTCCTGTGGTGGAACACCTCGCCGGCCAAGATCTTCATGGGCGACACCGGTTCGCTCGCGCTCGGCGGTGTGCTCGCGGGTCTGGCGATCTGCTCGCGCACCGAGCTGCTGATGGCCATCCTCGGCGGCCTGTTCGTCCTGATCACCATGTCGGTGGTCATCCAGGTCGGCTCCTTCCGCCTCACCGGCAAACGCGTCTTCCGGATGGCGCCACTCCAGCACCACTTCGAACTCAAAGGCTGGTCCGAAGTCCTTGTCGTGGTCCGCTTCTGGATCATCCAGGGCATCTGTGTGATCGTCGGACTGGGCATCTTCTACGCGGGATGGGCAGCGGACAAGTGACCGACTCCTCGGTGCCTTTCGAATTCCAGGGCAAGCACGTCACCGTCGCCGGGCTCGGCGTCTCCGGCGTCCCGGCGGCCAAGGTGCTGCACGGGCTCGGCGCGCGCGTGACCGTCGTCAACGACGGCGACGACGAGCGCGCGCGGGCGCAGGCGGCGGACCTGGAGGCGCTCGGCGTCACCGTGCGCCTCGGCGACGGGGACACGCTGCCCGACGGCACCGAGCTGATCGTCACCGCACCCGGCTGGAAGCCCACCAAGCCGCTGTTCACGGCGGCCGGGGAGGCCGGCGTCCCGGTCTGGGGCGACGTCGAACTGGCCTGGCGCCTGCGCGGCCCGGACGCCGCGCCCTGGCTCGCGGTCACCGGCACCAACGGCAAGACCACCACCGTCCAGATGCTCGCGTCGATCCTGAGGGCTGCGGGCCTGCGCACCGCCGCCGTCGGCAACATCGGCGTCTCGCTGCTGGACGCGGTCACCGGCGAGGAGGAGTACGACGTCCTGGCGGTGGAGCTGTCCAGCTACCAGCTCCACTGGGCGCCGTCCCTGCGCGCCCACTCGGCCGCCGTCCTCAACCTCGCCCCCGACCACCTCGACTGGCACGGCTCGATGGAGGCCTACGCGGCCGACAAGGGCCGTATCTACGAGGGCAATCGCGTCGCCTGCGTCTACAACGTCGCCGACAAGGCCACCGAGGACCTGGTCCGCGCGGCGGACGTCGAGGAGGGCTGCCGGGCGATCGGCTTCACCCTCGGCTCCCCGGCGCCCTCCCAACTCGGCGTCGTGGACGGCATCCTGGTCGACCGCGCCTTCGTGGCGGACCGGCACAAGAACGCCCAGGAGCTCGCCGAGGTCTCCGACGTCAACCCGCCGGCCCCGCACAACATCGCCAACGCCCTCGCCGCCGCCGCGCTCGCCCGCGCCTTCGGCGTCCCGGCCGCCGCCGTACGGGACGGACTGCGGGCCTTCACGCCCGACGCCCACCGCATCGCCCACGTCGCCGACGTGGACGGCGTGGCGTACGTGGACGACTCCAAGGCCACCAACACCCACGCCACCGAGGCATCCTTGGCGGCGTACGAGTCGATCGTCTGGATCGCCGGCGGACTGGCGAAGGGCGCGACCTTCGACGAACTGGTCGCGGGCGCCGCGAAGCGGCTGCGCGGCGCCGTCCTCATCGGCGCCGACCGCGCCCTGATCCGCGAAGCCCTGGCGCGACACGCCCCCCAGGTACCCGTGGTCGACCTCGACCGGACCGACACTGGGGCGATGCTCCAGGCCGTCCAGGAGGCCCAGCGACTCGCCCGGCCCGGTGACACGGTGCTGCTGGCCCCGGCCTGCGCCTCGATGGACATGTTCACCAACTACAACCAGCGCGGTGACGCGTTCGCGCAGGCCGTTCGCGAACTCGGCGCCTGACCCGGCCGCCTCCTGCGCCGGGTGACCTCGGGAGGACACGTGGGACGGTCCGTGCCGACGTACAGCGGAGGCAGCGATGCCCGGTAGTCCCCAGAGCCGTACCGGACGTCCGCCCGTGCAGCGGGCCGTCAAGCGGCCCGCCGCGCCGGGGCCGCGGCACGACAATCCCGTGCTGCGCCTGTACCACCGCCTGCGCCGGGCCTGGGACCGGCCGCTGACCGCGTACTACCTGATCTCCGGCGGCAGCGCGCTGATCACCGTGCTCGGCCTGGTGATGGTCTACTCGGCCTCCCAGATCACCGCGCTCCAGCTGTCGCTGCCCGGGTCGTACTTCTTCCGCAAGCAGTTCCTGGCCGCCCTGATCGGCGCCGGGCTCCTGCTGGCCGCCATGCGGATGCCGGTGAAGCTGCACCGCGCGCTGGCCTACCCGATCCTCGCCGGTGCCGTCTGCCTGATGATCCTGGTCCAGGTGCCCGGGATAGGAGTCGCGGTCAACGGGAACCAGAACTGGATCGCCCTGGGCGGCTCCTTCCAGATCCAGCCCAGCGAGTTCGGCAAGCTGGCCCTGGTGCTGTGGGGCGCGGACCTGCTGGCCCGCAAGCAGGACAGGCGGCTGCTGACGCAGTGGAAGCACATGCTGGTGCCGCTGGTGCCGGCGGCGTTCATGCTGCTCGGGCTGATCATGATCGGCGGCGACATGGGTACGGCGATCATCCTGACCGCCATCCTGTTCGGCCTGTTGTGGCTGGCGGGCGCGCCCACGCGGCTGTTCGCCGGTGTGCTGTCGATCGCCGTGCTGCTGGGCTTCATCCTCATCAAGACCAGCCCCAACCGCATGGCCCGGCTCAACTGCCTCGGTGCCACCGACCCCGGCCCGGGCGACGCCTGCTGGCAGGCCGTGCACGGCATCTACGCCCTCGCCTCGGGCGGGCTGTTCGGTTCCGGGCTCGGTGCCGGCGTGGAGAAATGGGGTCAACTCCCCGAAGCCCACACCGACTTCATCTTCGCCGTCACCGGTGAGGAACTGGGCCTGGCGGGGACGCTGTCGGTGCTCGCCCTCTTCGCGGCTCTAGGCTATGCGGGTATCCGCGTGGCCGGACGCACGGAGGACCCCTTCGTGAGGTATGCCGCGGGAGGCGTGACCACCTGGATCACGGCCCAGGCCGTGATCAACATCGGTGCGGTCCTCGGACTGCTGCCGATCGCCGGTGTCCCGCTCCCGCTGTTCTCCTACGGGGGTTCCGCCCTGTTGCCGACCATGTTCGCCATCGGACTGCTGATCGCCTTCGCGCGTGACGAGCCCGGTGCGCGGGCGGCGCTCGCGCTGCGGCAACCTCGCTTTGGTAGAAAGCGGGGGACCGGGGGCACCGGGTCCAAGAAGCGGAGCCCACGGAGTTGGAACACGATGCGACGGCGTGCCTCGGCGGCGCGTTCGTCCGGAGAGCGGTGAATTTCGGTGCATGTCGTACTCGCCGGCGGAGGAACCGCGGGCCACATCGAGCCCGCGCTCGCCCTCGCGGACGCCCTGCGCAGGCAGGATCCGACCGTGGGGATCACGGCCCTGGGCACGGAACGCGGCCTCGAGACCCGCCTCGTACCCGAGCGCGGGTACGAACTGGCGCTGATCCCGGCCGTACCGCTGCCGCGCAAGCCCACCCCCGAGCTGATCACCGTCCCGGGCCGGCTGCGCGGCACCATCAAGGCGGCCGAGCAGATCCTGGAGCGCACCAAGGCGGACGCCGTGGTCGGCTTCGGCGGCTACGTGGCGCTGCCCGGCTACCTCGCGGCCAAGCGGCTCGGCGTGCCGATCGTCATCCACGAGGCCAACGCCCGGCCCGGACTGGCCAACAAGATCGGCTCCCGGTACGCCGCCCAGGTCGCGGTCTCCACGCCCGACAGCAAGCTGCGCAACTCGCGCTACATCGGCATCCCGCTGCGCCGCTCCATCTCCACCCTGGACCGGGCCGCCGTACGCCCCGAGGCCCGCGCCGCGTTCGGCCTCGACCCCAACCTGCCCACGCTGCTGGTCTCCGGCGGTTCGCAGGGCGCCCGACGGCTCAACGAGGTCGTCCAGCAGGTCGCCCCCTGGCTCCAGCAGGCCGGCATCCAGATCCTGCACGCGGTCGGCCCCAAGAACGAACTGCCGCGGGTCCACCAGATGCCGGGGATGCCCCCGTACATCCCGGTAAGTTATCTGGACCGGATGGACCTCGCGTACGCCGCGGCCGACATGATGCTCTGCCGCGCGGGCGCGATGACCGTCGCCGAACTCTCCGCCGTCGGACTCCCGGCTGCCTACGTCCCGCTGCCCATCGGCAACGGCGAACAGCGGCTCAACGCGCAGCCGGTGGTCAAGGCCGGCGGCGGACTGCTGGTCGACGACGCGGAACTGACGCCCGAGTGGGTGCAGCACAACGTCCTGCCCGTGCTCGCCGACCCGCACCGGCTGTACGAGATGTCCCGCGCCGCCGCCGAGTTCGGCCGCCGGGACGCCGACGACCTCCTCGTCGGCATGGTGTACGAGGCGATCGCCGCCCGTGCGCACCGCTAGGAACGTGTGACGGAAGGCAGGGAACGTGGCCGGACCGACCACCGCGGAGCGCGGTGAACGCCAGCAGGAGTCGTCCGGCCCGCCCCGGACACGGCGGTTCGGCCCGCCCCGCCTTCGTACGATCATCATTCTCGCCGTCACCCTCGTGCTCGTCGCGGGCCTCACGGTCTGGCTGCTCTACGGCTCGAACTGGACCCGCGTGGAACGCGTGTCGGTCTCCGGCACGCGCGTTCTGACGCCCGCGCAGGTGCGCGAGGCGGCCGACGTGCCCGTCGGCGACCCGCTGATCTCCGTCGACACCGAGGCCATCGAGGCGCGGCTGCGCGCGAGGCTGCCCCGCATCGACGAAGTCGGCGTGGAGCGTTCCTGGCCGCACGGGATCGGGCTGAAAGTGACGGAACGCACTCCGGTTCTGATTGTCCAAAAGGGCCGGAACTTCGTGGAGGTGGACGAGGAAGGCGTCCGTTTCGCGACGGTTTCCCGGGCCCCGAAAGGCGTGCCCGAGCTGGAATTGAAGCCCGCCCGTTCCGGTTCCGCCGGGGCGAGCCTGCGCCGCTTCGGCGAGGACCGGCTGGTGCGGGAGGCGGTACGGGTGGCCGGCCGCCTGCCGGGCGCGGTCGCCCGCGACGCACGGGTCGTCAAGGTCCGTTCCTACGACGACATCTCACTGGAGCTGAGCGGCGGCCGGACCGTGGCCTGGGGGAGCGGAGAGTACGGCGAACGCAAGGCCCGCGCACTCACCGCGCTGATGAAAGCGACGCCCGACGCGCGGCACTTCGACGTGAGTGTCCCCACCGCGCCTGCGTCATCAGGGAGTTGACGGGCATACGTGCAGGCCAGCACCCTGGTTGGGCAGCGCTACGGCTGATCACATAGGGTGAAAAGAAAAACGGGAGGTTCGGCGTGTTCGTTGAACGTGCGCCACTTGTCGACTTAGTGTCCTGTTCAGAAGACTCCAAGGAACGGACACACTGGTAACCCTAAACTTCAGCGTTAGGGTTCGGGTCGGCGCTACGGACCGTCCCATTCGGCATCAGTCGGCGGAACACGGAGCAGCAGTGCTTCGGTGATCCGGCGACACGTAACTCGAGGCGAGAGGCCTTCGACGTGGCAGCACCGCAGAACTACCTCGCAGTCATCAAAGTCATCGGTGTCGGCGGCGGTGGTGTCAATGCCATCAACCGGATGATCGAGGTCGGTCTCAAGGGCGTCGAGTTCATCGCCATCAACACCGACGCGCAAGCTCTGTTGATGAGCGACGCCGACGTCAAGCTGGACGTCGGCCGCGAACTCACCCGCGGACTCGGCGCCGGAGCCAACCCGGCCGTCGGCCGCAAGGCGGCCGAGGACCACCGCGAGGAGATCGAGGAGGTCCTCAAGGGGGCCGACATGGTCTTCGTGACGGCCGGTGAAGGCGGCGGCACCGGCACCGGCGGCGCGCCCGTCGTGGCCAACATCGCCCGCTCGCTGGGCGCCCTCACCATCGGCGTGGTCACCCGCCCGTTCACCTTCGAGGGACGGCGCCGGGCCAACCAGGCCGAGGACGGCATCGCCGAGCTCCGCGAAGAGGTCGACACCCTCATCGTCATCCCCAACGACCGGCTGCTGTCCATCTCGGACCGCCAGGTCAGCGTGCTCGACGCGTTCAAGTCCGCCGACCAGGTGCTGCTGTCCGGTGTGCAGGGCATCACCGACCTCATCACCACGCCCGGCCTGATCAACCTGGACTTCGCCGACGTGAAGTCGGTCATGTCCGAGGCCGGTTCGGCCCTCATGGGCATCGGCTCGGCCCGCGGCGACGACCGCGCGGTGGCCGCGGCCGAGATGGCGATCTCCTCGCCGCTGCTCGAGGCGTCCATCGACGGCGCCCGCGGTGTGCTGCTCTCCATCTCCGGCGGCTCCGACCTCGGTCTGTTCGAGATCAACGAGGCCGCCCAGCTGGTCAGTGAGGCCGCCCACCCCGAGGCCAACATCATCTTCGGCGCGGTCATCGACGACGCCCTCGGCGACGAGGTCCGGGTCACCGTGATCGCGGCCGGCTTCGACGGGGGCCAGCCGCCGTCCAAGCAGCGGGACAACGTCCTCGGCGCCTCCTCCTCGGCCAAGCGCGAGGAGCCCACCCCGGCGCGGCAGAGCGAGAGCCGTCCGTCCTTCGGTTCGCTCGGCAGCGTCAAGCCGAAGGAGGAGCCGGAGCAGGCCCCCGCCCCGGAGCCGGTGAGCGACCTGCCGCCGGTCGCCCCGCCGCCGGTCCCGCCGTCCCGCACCTACTCGGACAGCGCGGCCGAGGAACTGGACGTGCCGGACTTCCTGAAGTGATAGGACAGCGCGACACCGTGAACGGCGCGCACTTCGGCTTCACCGACCGGTGGGGCGGAGTGAGCGCCGTTCCGTACGAGGAGCTCAACCTCGGCGGCGCGGTCGGCGACGACCCCGGCGCCGTGACGGCCAACCGGGAGCTGGCTGCCAAGTCGCTGGGCGTCGACCCGGCGCGGGTGGTCTGGATGAACCAGGTGCACGGCGCCGACGTCGCCGTCGTCGACGCGCCCTGGGGGGAGCGGCCGGTCCCGCGGGTCGACGCGGTCGTCACCGCCGAACGCGGTCTCGCGCTCGCCGTCCTGACCGCCGACTGCGTGCCGGTCCTGCTCGCCGACCCCGTCGCCGGTGTCGCCGCGGCGGCCCACGCGGGCCGGCCCGGCCTGGTCGCCGGGGTCGTCCCCGCCGCCGTACGCGCCATGACCGGACTGGGCGCCGACCCGGCCCGGATCGTCGCCCGCACCGGACCCGCCGTGTGCGGCCGGTGCTATGAGGTGCCCGAGGAGATGCGCGCCGAGGTGGCCGCCGCCGAACCGGGGGCGTACGCCGAGACGAGCTGGGGCACACCGGCGGTCGACGTGAGCGCCGGGGTGCACGCGCAGCTCGAACGGCTCGGGGTGCGCGACCGGGCGCAGTCGCCGGTGTGCACCCGGGAGTCGAAGGACCACTTCTCGTACCGACGCGACCGCACCACCGGGCGGCTCGCGGGCTATGTCTGGCTGGACTGATGGGGCATGACGGACCGTAAGCAGGAACTCGCCGAGAACCTGGCGAAAGTGGAGGAGCGACTCGCCGCGGCCTGCGCGGCGGCGGGTCGCCGCCGCGACGAGGTGACCCTCATCGTGGTCACCAAGACCTACCCGGCGGACGACGTCCGCGTCCTCGCCGGACTCGGCGTGCGCCACGTCGCCGAGAACCGCGACCAGGACGCGGCCCCCAAGGCCGCCGCATGCTCGGATCTGCCGCTTTCGTGGCATTTCGTCGGTCAGCTGCAGACCAACAAGGTGCGGTCCGTGGTCGGTTACGCCGACGTCGTGCAGTCCGTCGACCGTCCCAAGCTCGTCACGGCTCTGTCGAAGGAGGCGGTGCGGGCCGGGCGCGAGGTGGGGTGCCTGCTCCAGGTCGCACTCGACGCGGGAGAGGGCGGACGCGGTGAGCGGGGTGGCGTCGCGCCCGCCGGAATCGAAGAGTTGGCCGACCTCGTCGCCGGTGCGGAGGGTCTGCGGCTCGACGGTCTGATGACCGTGGCCCCGCTCACCGGCGAGTACGCGGGGCGCCCGCAGGCGGCGTTCGAGCGGCTCATGGATTTGTCGACCTGCGTGCGCCGAGCGCATCCGGCTGCGAACATGGTCTCCGCAGGGATGAGTGCGGACCTCGAACAGGCCGTGGCCGCCGGAGCGACACATGTGCGCGTCGGCACTGCGGTACTCGGAGTCCGACCCAGGCTCGGGTAACGTCGCCAAGAAGTCGGACCACAGCAGAAAATATGGTCATTACCGCCGAAAGGCGGACGCAACGACCTCGTGGATCGCGGGCATTTGGCAGTCGTCAGCCGATCCACCACAGAGCGGAGGACTCAGAGCATGGCCGGCGCGATGCGCAAGATGGCGGTCTACCTCGGCCTCGTGGAGGACGATGGGTACGACGGCCGGGGGTTCGACCCCGACGACGACTTCGAACCGGAACTGGACCCGGAGCCCGAGCGGGACCACCGGCGGCACGAGCCGGCACACCAGTCGCACGGCTCACATCAGCCCCAAAGGGACGAAGAGGTACGAGTCGTCCAACCGCCCCCGCAGCGCGAGCCGGTGCCACGTTCCGCTTCGCTCGCGGCGGAATCCGGCCGCCCGGCGCGTATCGCGCCCGTGGCATCCATCACACAAGAACGCGCAAGCCTGGAAAAGAGCGCACCGGTCATCATGCCCAAGGTCGTGTCCGAACGAGAGCCCTACCGGATCACCACACTTCACCCCCGGACCTACAACGAGGCCCGTACCATCGGGGAACACTTCCGTGAGGGCACTCCAGTGATCATGAATCTCACTGAGATGGATGACACAGATGCGAAGCGACTTGTCGACTTTGCGGCGGGTTTGGTGTTTGGTCTTCACGGCAGTATCGAGCGGGTGACGCAGAAGGTGTTCCTGCTGTCTCCTGCTAACGTCGATGTCACGGCGGAGGACAAGGCCCGCATCGCAGAGGGCGGGTTCTTCAACCAGAGCTGAGACGCACAACCGGTACAGAGCAAGAACACGGACCCGACAACGGGTCCGAGAGATGGTTCAGGGGAGAGGGAAGCACAGGTCATGAGCGTGGTCCTGGATGTCGTCTACATCGCGCTGATGTGCTTCCTCATCGTGCTCATCTTCCGGTTGGTCATGGACTACGTCTTCCAGTTCGCCCGCTCGTGGCAACCCGGCAAGGCGATGGTGGTCGTTCTGGAGGCCACCTACACTGTCACCGATCCACCGTTGAAGCTTCTGCGGCGATTCATCCCGCCGCTGCGTCTCGGGGGCGTGGCGCTCGACCTGTCCTTCTTCGTACTGATGATCATCGTCTACATCCTGATCTCGATCGTGAGCCGGCTGTGAGCGATGAGAGAGATACGGGCTTGCCGAATGCCGACGACAACGTTGAGGTGAAGAGATGCCGTTGACCCCCGAGGACGTGCGGAACAAGCAGTTCACGACCGTCCGCCTCCGAGAAGGCTATGACGAGGACGAGGTCGATGCCTTCCTCGACGAGGTCGAAGCCGAACTGACCCGGCTGCTCCGCGAGAACGAGGACCTGCGCGCCAAGCTGGCCGCGGCGACGCGCGCGGCCGCGCAGAACCAGCAGAACATGCGCAAGCCTCCCGAGCCGCCCCAGGATCAGCAGCCTCCGCAGCACCAGCAGCACCCGCAGCAGCAGGGGATGCCGCAGCAGGGCATGCGAGGTCCCGGCGCTCCGGTGCCCGCCGGCATATCGGGCCCGCCGCAGCAGCAGATGGGTGGCCCCATGGGTGGCCCGCCCCAGCTGCCGAGCGGTGCCCCGCAGCTGCCCGCCGGCCCCGGCGGTCAGGGTGGTCCGCAGGGACCCGGCCCGATGGGCCAGGGTCCGGGACCGATGGGCCAGGGCGGCCCCGGTCCGATGCAGGGCCAGATGGGCCCCGGCCCGATGGGCGGCCCCATGGGCGGTCCGCAGGGTCACGGTGGCCCCGGCATGCCCGGTCAGGGCGGCCCCGGCGGCGACAGTGCCGCCCGTGTCCTCTCGCTGGCCCAGCAGACCGCCGACCAGGCGATCGCCGAGGCCCGTTCCGAGGCCAACAAGATCGTCGGCGAGGCGCGTTCGCGTGCCGAGGGTCTGGAGCGGGACGCCCGTGCCAAGGCCGACGCCCTGGAGCGGGACGCGCAGGAGAAGCACCGCGTGGCGATGGGCTCCCTGGAGTCCGCGCGCGCCACGCTGGAGCGCAAGGTCGAGGACCTGCGCGGCTTCGAGCGCGAGTACCGGACGCGACTGAAGTCGTACCTGGAGTCCCAGCTGCGTCAGCTGGAGACCCAGGCCGACGACTCGCTCGCCCCGCCGCGTACGCCCGCGACGGCCTCTCTGCCGCCGTCCCCGGCGCCCTCGATGGCTCCGGCCGGCGCGAGTGCCCCGTCCTACGGCGGCAACCAGTCGATGGGCGGCGGTCCGAGCCAGTCCGGTCCGTCCTACGGCGGCCAGCAGCAGATGTCGCCGGCGATGACCCAGCCGATGGCGCCGGTGCGGCCGCAGGGGCCGTCGCCGATGGGGCAGGCGCCCTCGCCGATGCGCGGGTTCCTGATCGACGAGGACGACAACTGACGCACGGTAGTACGGCGTAGTCGTCGGCAGCGTTCAGGGCGGGCCCCGGGTTTCTGACCCGGGGCCCGCCCTTTTGCCGTGCGCGCTGTCGGGTGCGGGGCGTTGGTGTGGACCGCGGGTGGGTGGAGGCACGGCTGCCCGCAGCTATGCGAAAGGGGCCCGCATCCCCGTCCAGGGATGCGGGCCCCTCGGCCGTCTTCCGTCGGTTACCGCTTGCGCAGGCGGAACGTCAGGGTCAGGCCCTCGTCCGTGAACGGCTCCCCGTACGTGTCGTCGGCCTCGCCCTGGGCGAAGTCCGTGGCGAGGACCTCGTCGGAGATCAGGCCCGCGTGGTCGGTCAGGGCGGCGATCGTCGCCGGGTCCGTGGCCGTCCAGCACAGGGCGATGCGGTCGGCGACGTCGAGGCCGCTGTTCTTGCGGGCCTCCTGGATCAGGCGGATCGCGTCCCGGGCGAGGCCCGCGCGGCGCAGCTCCTCCGTGATCTCCAGGTCCAGCGCCACCGTCGCGCCCGAGTCGGAGGCGACCGACCAGCCCTCGCGCGGCGTCTCCGTGATGATCACCTCGTCGGGAGCGAGGGTGACCGTCTCACCGTCGACCTCCACCGAGGCGGTGCCTTCGCGCAGGGCGAGGGAGAGCGCCGCGGCGTCCGCGTTCGCGACGGACTTCGCGACGTCCTGGACGCGCTTGCCGAACCGCTTGCCCAGGGCCCGGAAGTTGGCCTTGGCGGTCGTGTCGACCAGGGAACCGCCGACCTCGCTCAGCGACGCGAGGGACTCGACGTTCAGCTCCTCCGTGATCTGCGTGCGCAGCTCGGGGGAGAGGGCGTCGAAACCGCTCACGCCGATCAGCGCGCGGCTGAGCGGCTGGCGGGTCTTGACGCCGGACTCCGCGCGCGTGGCGCGGCCCAGCTCGACCAGGCGGCGGACCAGGACCATCTGCCTCGACAGCTCGGGGTCGATCGCCGAAAGGTCGGCCTCCGGCCACGAGGACAGGTGCACCGACTCCGGCGCGCCCGGGGTGACCGGCACGACCAGGTCCTGCCAGACCCGCTCGGTGATGAACGGGGTCAGCGGGGCCATCAGCTTGGTGACCGTCTCGACGACCTCGTGCAGCGTGCGCAGCGCGGCCTTGTCGCCCTGCCAGAAGCGGCGGCGGGAACGGCGGACGTACCAGTTGGACAGGTCGTCGACGAACGCGGACAGCAGCTTGCCGGCGCGCTGGGTGTCGTAGGCGTCCAGCGCCTGGGTGACCTGGTCGGTGAGCGCGTGCAGCTCGGACAGCAGCCAGCGGTCGAGCACCGGGCGGTCGGCCGGCGCCGGGTCGGCCTCGCTCGGCGCCCAGCCCGTGGTGCGGGCGTACAGGGCCTGGAAGGCGACCGTGTTCCAGTAGGTGAGGAGCGTCTTGCGGACGACCTCCTGGATGGTGCCGTGGCCGACCCGGCGGGCCGCCCAGGGGGAGCCGCCGGCCGCCATGAACCAGCGGACCGCGTCCGCGCCGTGCCGGTCCATCAGCGGGATGGGGTCGAGGGTGTTGCCCAGGTGCTTGGACATCTTGCGGCCGTCCTCGGCGAGGATGTGGCCGAGGCAGACGACGTTCTCGTAGGACGACTTGTCGAAGACCAGGGTGCCGACCGCCATCAGCGTGTAGAACCAGCCGCGGGTCTGGTCGATGGCCTCGCAGATGAACTGCGCCGGGTACCGGCTCTCGAACAGTTCCTTGTTCTTGTGCGGGTAGCCCCACTGCGCGAACGGCATCGAACCCGAGTCGTACCAGGCGTCGATGACCTCGGGCACGCGCACCGCTTCGAGGGAGCAGCCCTCGTGGGTGCAGGTGAAGGTGACGTCGTCGATGTAGGGGCGGTGCGGGTCGAGGGCCGACTGGTCGGTGCCGGACAGCTCGGTCAGCTCCGCGCGGGAGCCGACGCAGGTGAGGTGGTCGTCCTCGCAGCGCCAGATGGGCAGCGGCGTGCCCCAGTAGCGGTTGCGGGAGAGCGCCCAGTCGATGTTGTTGTTCAGCCAGTCGCCGTACCGGCCGTGCTTGACCGAGTCGGGGAACCAGTTGGTGCCCTCGTTCTCCTGGAGGAGACGGTCCTTGATCGCCGTGGTGCGGATGTACCAGGACGGCTGCGCGTAGTACAGCAGCGCGGTGTGGCAGCGCCAGCAGTGCGGGTAGCTGTGCTCGTACGGGATGTGCTTGAAGAGCAGGCCCCGGGTGTCCAGGTCCTCGGTCAGCTGCTCGTCGGCCTTCTTGAAGAAGACGCCGCCGACCAGCGGGAGGCCCTCCTCGAAGGTGCCGTCCGGGCGGACCGGGTTGACCACGGGCAGGCCGTAGGCGCGGCAGACCTTGAGGTCGTCCTCACCGAAGGCGGGGGACTGGTGGACCAGACCGGTGCCGTCCTCGGTGGTGACGTAGTCGGCGTTCACCACGTAGTGGGCGGGCTCCGGGAACTCCACCAGCTCGAACGGGCGCTGGTACGTCCAGCGCTCCATCTCGGCGCCGGTGAAGGACTGGCCGGTGGTCTCCCAGCCCTCGCCGAGGGCCTTCTCCACCAGCGGCTCGGCGACGACCAGCTTCTCCGTGCCTTCCGGGCCCTTCGTCGCGACGACGTAGGTGACCTCGGGGTGGGCCGCCACCGCCGTGTTGGAGACCAGCGTCCAGGGGGTGGTCGTCCAGATCAGGAGCGCGGCCTCGCCGGCCAGCGGGCCGGAGGTCAGCGGGAAGCGGACGTAGACGGACGGGTCGACGACCGTCTCGTAGCCCTGGGCCAGCTCGTGGTCGGACAGGCCGGTGCCGCAGCGGGGGCACCAGGGGGCGACGCGGTGGTCCTGGACCAGCAGGCCCTTGTCGAAGATCTCCTTCAGCGACCACCAGACGGACTCGATGTACTCGGGGTCCATCGTGCGGTACGGGTCCTGGAGGTCGGCCCAGTAGCCCATGCGCGTGGTGAGCGCCTCGAAGGCGTCGGTGTGGCGGGTCACCGACTCGCGGCACTTGTCGTTGAACTCGGCGATGCCGTACGCCTCGATGTCCTGCTTGCCGGAGAAGCCCAGCTCCTTCTCCACGGCCAGCTCCACCGGGAGGCCGTGGCAGTCCCAGCCGGCCTTGCGGCCCACGTGGTAGCCGCGCATGGTGCGGAAGCGGGGGAAGACGTCCTTGAAGACGCGCGCTTCGATGTGGTGGGCGCCCGGCATGCCGTTGGCGGTGGGCGGGCCCTCGTAGAACACCCACTCGGGGCGGCCCTCGGACTGCTCCAGGCTCTTGGCGAAGATCTTCTGCTCGCGCCAGAAGTCGAGCACCGCGTGTTCGAGCGCGGGCAGGTCGACCTGGGCGGGCACCTGGCGGTACTGCGGCTGCGTATTCAACGAGCTTCCTCCGGCGGACGTGCTGCCTTCCGTCGGAGGGACGAGAGCCGTGCTCCCGCGGTACCACCCTCCTTGGCTCCCCGGCGCGTCGTGTGCGCCGGTCAGCCCCCTCATTGGGGTCGCGAACCGGTTCTACTCGCCCGGGCGGACCTGCCAGGGCTTTCTTCCGGCGGCTCCGGGGTGATCTTCACGTCGCGCTCACCCCCGGGCTCACACCGTCCCCGGGTCGCTCTGGGCTGCGTACGCCGCTACTCGTCCCCATCCACGCTTTCCGCTGCGCCCAGTGTACGGCGCCCCGCGGACAGCGGCCGACCGGTTTTCGCGCGGAGGGGGAGTGACCCGAATGCCGCCGCCGGGCGACCGGCTCACCGTGGCCCGGCCGGGCCCCGGGCCCTGCGGATTACCGGGCGGGGAGCTGGGCACAACGCAGGCATGCTCGGCGTGTGGCGCGCGGTGGGCGGGCGAGTCGGGCGGCGTGCCCCGTTGCCGCGGGACCCGAGTCGATTTATCGTCCCAGCACGATTCACGAGCAAGATCACAATATGTGAAGGGGTCGCGGCATGGTGGCGAAGAAGACCGCCGTACAGCAGTCCGAGGCGGCTGCGAGGAAGACCGCGGCCAAGAGGACGACGGCCGCGAAGAAGGGCACCGAGGACGAGGGCACCGCGCGGCAGGCCCCGGCGGAGAAGAGCGCCGCGAAGAAGAGCGCCGCGGAGAAGAGCGCCGCGAAGAGGAGTCCGGCGAAGAAGGCGGCGGCCGAGAAGGCGGCGGCCGAGAAGAGCACGGCGAAGAAGAGCACGGCGAAGAAGAGCACGGCGAAGAAGAGCACGTCCAAGAAGGTGGGCGCGGCGCAGGCCGCGGAGCAGACGGGAGCCACGACGGTGGTTGCGAAGAAGACTCCTGGCACGGCCACGGCGGCCAAGACCGCCGTTCCCAAGGCGCGCGGCGCCGCCGCCGACCCCGGCGACCTCGCGGTACGTCCCGGCGAAGAGCCCTGGACCCCGGAAGAGGTCGAGGCGGCGCGCGGGGAGCTGCAGTCCGAGGCCGACCGGTTGCGCACCGAGATCGACTCCTCCGAGCGCTCGCTCCAGGGCATGATGCGGGACTCCGGCGACGGTGCGGGCGACGACGAGGCGGACACCGGCAGCAAGAACATCACGCGTGAGCACGAACTGGCGCTGGCGGCCACCGCGCGCGAGGTGCTCACCCAGACCGAGCGCGCCCTGGAACGCCTGGACGCGGGCACCTACGGCCTGTGCGAGAACTGCGGCAACCCCATCGGCAAGGCGCGCATGCAGGCCTTCCCGAGGGCCACCCTGTGCGTCGAGTGCAAGCAGAAGCAGGAGAGGCGGTCCTGATCCGGCGTCGTTCCGCCCCCGTACGCGTCCTGAGCACGTACGGGGCGGAAGGCGTGCCGTACCCTCGTCCTCAGTCAGGTACCTAGGCTGAGGGACTCACGTGGCAGAGGCGGAGCGCATCATCGGTACGCCGGACACCCCGGACGCGGCGGGGGACGGGCAGGAGCGGCCCGACGCCGAGCAGGAGCGGCCCCCGGAGCGCCCGCGGGGCAGGCGGCGCGTCGCCGTGCTGTTCGCGGTGGCCGCGTTCGCGTACGCCCTCGACCTGGTCAGCAAGATGATCGTGGTCGCCAAGCTGGAGCACCAGGAGCCCATCGAGATCGTCGGTGACTGGCTGCGGTTCGTGGCGATCCGCAACGCGGGCGCGGCCTTCGGCTTCGGCGAGGCCTTCACCGTGATCTTCACGGTGATCGCGGCGGTCGTGATCGTCGTGATCGCCCGTCTCGCGCGCAAGCTCTACAGCCTGCCGTGGGCGATCGCGCTCGGCATGCTGCTCGGCGGCGCGCTCGGCAACCTCACCGACCGGATCTTCCGCGCGCCCGGCGTGTTCGAGGGCGCGGTCGTGGACTTCATCGCTCCCAAGCACTTCGCCGTCTTCAACCTCGCCGACTCGGCGATCGTCTGCGGCGGCATCCTGATCGTGATCCTCTCCTTCCGGGGCCTGGACCCGGACGGGACCGTCCACAAGGATTGAGCGCGCGGTCGGGAGTGTCCGACCCGTCCGGCATACTCGACGGGGTGAGCACGCTTCCCGAGATCCGTACCCTGCCCGTGCCCGACGGCCTGGAGGGCGAGCGCGTCGACGCCGCCATCTCCCGCATGTTCGGCTTCTCCCGTACCAAGGCCGCGGAGCTCGCCGCGGCGGGCAAGGTGCAGGTCGACGGATCGGTGGTCGGCAAGTCCGAGCGGGTCCAGGGCGGCGCCTGGCTGGAGGTCGAGATGCCGCAGGCGCCCGCACCGGTGCAGGTGGTCGCCGAGCCCGTCGAGGGCATGGAGATCGTGCACGACGACGAGGACATCGTCGTGATCGTCAAGCCCGTCGGTGTCGCCGCCCACCCCTCGCCCGGCTGGAGCGGACCGACGGTCATCGGCGGACTGGCCGCCGCCGGGTACCGCATCTCCACCTCCGGTGCCGCCGAGCGCCAGGGCATCGTGCACCGCCTGGACGTGGGCACCTCCGGCCTGATGGTGGTGGCGAAGTCGGAGCGGGCGTACACCTCGCTCAAGCGCCAGTTCAAGGAGCGCACGGTCGACAAGCGCTACCACACGCTCGTGCAGGGCCACCCCGACCCCACCAGCGGCACCATCGACGCCCCCATCGGCCGCCACCCCCAGCACGACTACAAGTGGGCCGTGACCGCCGAGGGCAAGCCCTCCGTCACGCACTACGACCTCATCGAGGCCTTCCGCGCCGCCTCCCTGCTCGACGTGAAGCTGGAGACCGGCCGCACCCACCAGATCCGCGTCCACATGGCCGCCCACCGCCACCCCTGCGTCGGCGACCTGACCTACGGCGCCGACCCGACGCTCGCCAAGCGGCTGGGGCTGACCCGTCAGTGGCTGCACGCCGTCCGGCTCGGCTTCGAGCACCCCGGCGACGGACAGTGGGTGGAGTACGCCAGCGAGTACCCCGAGGACCTCCAGCAGGCCCTCGACCGGGTCCGTGAGGAGACCTACGCGTGAGCGCCGCACCCGCGCGTGAGCTGTCGTACGCGGTGCGGGTCGCCGCCGGCCCCGCCGACCGGGAGATGTGCTTCGCGGTGCGCAAGGACGTCTTCGTGGCCGAGCAGCAGGTCCCCGAGGACATCGAGTACGACGCGTACGACGCCGCCGCCGTGCACGTCCTGGCGGTGCGCGAGGACGGCGTACCGCTGGGCACCGGCCGGCTGCTGCACGGCGAGGCCGCCGCGGCGAAGACCGGCGGTGACCCGGCCGTCGGCTCCCTGGGGCGGCTCGCGGTGACCGCGACGGCCCGCGGACTGGGCGTCGGGGCGGCGCTGGTGCGGGCCGTGGAGGAGGCCGCACGCGCGCGCGGGCTGACCGCGGTGGACCTGCACGCGCAGACCCACGCCCTGGGTTTCTACGAGCGGCTGGGGTACGAGGCCTACGGGCCCGAGTTCCCCGACGCCGGGATACCCCACCGCGCGATGCGGCGCGCCCTGTAGCCAGAGCGGGCCGACCGGCTGGTGGGACCGGTGACGTGGCAGGCTTGAGGTCCGCCGTGTGAACGCCGAGACCCCACCGGAGCGGTGACCGTGGATCAGTTGGGCCTGCTGTTCGTGCTGCTGCTCGGGGCCCTGCTCAGCGTCCCGCTCGGCGACCGGCTCCGGCTCCCGGCGCCGGTTTTGATGACGGTGTTCGGGATCGTCCTGGCGCTGCTCGACTTCGTGCCCGACGTCGACATCCCGCCCGAGCTGATCCTGCCCGCGCTGCTGCCGCCGCTGCTGTACGCGGCCGTGCGGCGCACGTCCTGGCGGCAGTTCGCGGCCAACCGGCGCCCGATCTTCCTGCTCGCGGTCGCGCTGGTCTTCGTCACCATGACCTGTGTGGCCGCCGTGGCGCACGCGATCGTGCCGGGGCTGCCGATCGCCGCCGCCTTCGCGCTGGGCGCGCTGGTGGCGCCGCCCGACCCGGTCGCGGCGACCGCCGTCGCCGGTCAGCTGGGACTGCCGCGCCGCCTGGTGTCCATCCTGGAGGGCGAGGGGCTGTTCAACGACGTCACGGCCATCGTGCTGTACCACGTGGCCATCGCCGCGGCCGTCAGCGGCACCTTCTCGCCCTGGGCGGCGGGGCGCGACCTGGTGCTCTCCGCGGTCGTCGCCGTGGCCGTGGGGCTCGCGCTGGGCTGGGGCGCCAACAAGCTCATGGCCGTGCTGGGGGACCCGACCCTGCAGATCGGCCTGACCCTGCTGGTGCCGTTCGTGAGCTACGTCGCGGCGGACGAACTGCACGGCTCGGGGGTGCTCGCCGTGCTCACCACCGCGATGTTCCTCGCCGAGTACGCCTCCGACGCCGACGACGTGATGACCCGGCTCGCCGGGCACACGGTCTGGGACGTCGTCGACACCCTGGTCACCGGCGTCGCCTTCGGCCTGATCGGGCTGGAGCTGCACAACGCGATCCGCACGGCCTCCGGCCGCTGGGCGGAGCTGCTCGGCTGGGCGGCGGCCATCAGCGCCGTGGTGATCCTGGTCCGGCTGCTGTGGCTGCTGCCGGCCACCTGGCTGACCCGGCGGCTGCACGCCAGGCGGGACCACGACGAGGACATCCCGACGAGCTGGCGGGAGACGGTCGTCATGTGGTGGGCGGGGATGCGCGGCGTCGCCTCGGTCGCGCTGGCCCTGGCGATCCCGCTGGAGACGGACGACGGGGCCGCCTTCCCGCACCGGGACGAGATCGTCTTCGTCTCCTTCGGGGTGATCCTGGTGACCCTCCTGCTGCAGGGGCTGACACTGCCCTGGCTGGTGGGCCGGCTCGGCGTCCGGGCGGACACCGAGCGGGAGAAGGACTACGAGAAGGGACTGGCCGTGCGTGCCGCCAAGGCGGCCAAGCGGCGGCTGAAGGAGATCGAGTCGGTCGAGGAACTCCCGGACGAACTCCTGGAACAGATGCTGCGCCGCGCGTACGACATCGGGATACGGATCAGCCCCGACCTCGTCGACGAGGAGCGGCGCGAGGCACAGGAGCAGCGGACGCGACGGATCAAGCGCGTCCGGCGCATCCAGGGCGAGATGCTGAGCGCCGCCCGCCACGAGGTGCTGGCGGCCCGCAGCGAACCCGGCGCCGATCCGGAGATCGTCGACCGGGTCCTGCGCCACTTGGACGTGCGCAGCCTGCGCTGAGGCCGCCTACCGCCTTCCCGCCTTCCGCCTCCGTTCAGGCCGCCCGCGCGCTCACAGGCTCTTCGTCGGATGTTCCGGGAAGCGGCGGGGACGCCCGTCGGAGGAGGAACGGCGGGAGGGGACGAAGCCGTCGCGGGACGGACGCAGGGCCGCGTCCGTCGTGTTGACCCGGGGCAGGGCGTAGGGGTGCTCGTCGGCGAGCCAGCGGATCATCCCCTCGCGGACCGTGACCCGCACCGTCCAGATGTCGTCCGCGTCCTTCGCCGTCACCAGGGCGCGTACCTGCATGGTGTTCTGGGTGGTGTCCGTGACGGTCAGGTTGTAGTCGCGGCCGTCCCAGGCCGGGCACTCGCGCAGGATGTCGCGCAGCCGCTCGCGCATCAGATCCAGCGGTGCCGTGTGGTCGAGGTGCCAGTAGACGATGCCGGTCATCTGCGGGGTGCCGCGCGACCAGTTCTCGAACGGCTTGGAGGTGAAATACGACACGGGCATGGTGATCCGGCGCTCGTCCCAGGTGCGCACGGCCAGGAACGTGAGCGTGATCTCCTCGACCGTCCCCCACTCCCCGTCGACCACGACCGTGTCCCCCATGCGCACCATGTCGCCGAAGGCGATCTGGAACCCGGCGAACATGTTGCTGAGCGTGGACTGCGCCGCTATGCCGGCCACGATGCCGAGCACACCGGCCGAGGCCAGCAGCGAGGCACCCGCCGCGCGCATCGCCGGGAACGTCAGCAGCATCGACGCCACGGCGACCACGCCGACGACCGCCGAGACCACGCGCATGATCAGCGACACCTGGGTGCGCACCCGCCGCACCCGGGCCGGGTCGCGCTGGGCGTGGGCGTGGGCGTAGCGGGAGTAGGACGTCTCGACGACCGCGGCGGCGATGCGGATCACCAGCCAGGCCACCGAGCCGATCAGCAGCAGCGTCAGCACCCGGCCGACCGCCGGCCGGTGGTCGGGGAACACCTGGGCCTCGACGTACGACCCTCTGAGCAGGGCCGCGCACAGCATCACCTGGTACGGGATGCGGGCGCGGCGCAGCAGCCCCCACATGGGCGTCTCGGGGTGCCGTCCGTCGGCCTTGCGCAGCAGCAGGTCGGTGGCCCACCCGATGACCAGGGTCAACAGGATGGAACCACCGACCACGATCAGTGGGCGGAGTATGGTCTCCATCCCTCGAACGTAACCGGACCCGGCGCGCTGTGAACCTGTGACTTCCGTCCCGCCCCGGGTATCGCCGCGCATCGCCCTGTCACACCCGGCTGGCACCATGGCCTCATGAACATCGTGCTCTTTCACTCGACCCTCGGCCCGAGGCCCGCGGTGCGACAGGCCGCCGACCGGCTGCGCGACGCCGGGCACCAGGTGTGGACCCCGGACCTCTTCGAGGGCCGTACCTTCGAGACGGTCGAGGAGGGCATGGCCCATCAGGACGGGATCGGCCGGGAGGAGCTGCTGAAGCGGGCGGTGCTGGCCGCCGCGCCCTATTCCGAACGCGGGCTGGTCTACGCCGGGTTCTCGCTCGGTGCCTCCATCGCGCAGACCCTCGCCCTCGGCGACCACCGGGCCCGCGGACTGCTCCTGCTGCACGGGACCTCGGACATCGCGCCCAACGCCTCGGTCGACGACCTGCCGGTCCAGCTGCACGTGGCCGAGCCGGACGCCTTCGAGACGGACGACTGGCTCAGCGCCTGGTACCTCCAGATGGGCCGGATCGGCGCCGACGTCGAGGTGCACAGATACGCCGGGGCCGGCCACCTCTACACCGACCCCGAGCTGCCGGACTACGACGCGGAGGCGGCCGAGGCCACCTGGCGGGTGGCGCTCGGCTTCCTCGGCTCGCTCCAGGAGGCCGACGGGACTCAGACGGGGGAGTAGACCCGCTCCACCCGCTGCGTGCCGCTGCGCGTGCGGTACGAACGGGCCCACGTCGACGTGGCGTCCGCGTCCGTGCGGTCGGAGACGACGTAGTAGTCCATCTGCGTCCGGTCGGCGGTGACGTCCAGGACGCCGTAGCCGTGCCGGTCGGTGTCGACCCAGTGGACGTGCCGGTTCGCGGCCCGGATGACCGGTGCCGCGACCGCCGAGACCGTGCCCTCGGGGACCTTCAGGATGTCGTCGAGGTTGTCGGAGGTCACCGAGGTGACGACGAACTCCGTGGCGGCCGGGGCGGACAGCGGGTACGTGGCGGCGTTGTGCGGCACGTCGTTGGCCCACGCCATGTGGATGTCGCCGGTGAGGAACACCGTGTTGCGGACGGCGTGCGCGCGCAGGTGGGCCAGCAGTTCGCGGCGGTCGTCGGTGTAGCCGTCCCACTGGTCGGTGTTGAGGGCGAGGCCCTCCTTGGGCAGCCCGAGCAGTTCGGCGAGGGGCTTCAGCAGCTCGGCGGGGATCGACCCGATGGCGAACGGCGAGATCATCACCGAGTTGCCGACCAGCCGCCAGGTGGTGTCGGAGGAGGCGAGCCCGGTCTTCAGCCAGTCCAGCTGGGCCCGGCCGGTGAGGGTGCGCTCCGGGTCGTCGACCTCGCCGTCGCCGAGCGTCACCTGCTGGGAGCGGAAGGAGCGCAGGTCCAGGAGGGACAGGTCGGCCAGCTTGCCGAAGCGCAGCCGGCGGTAGGTGGTGCCGGCGATCGCGGGACGGACCGGCATCCACTCGAAGTAGGCCCGCTTGGCGGCCGTCTGACGCGCCGCCCAGGCTCCCTCGGCGCCCTCGGTGTGGTTCTCGGCGCCGCCCGACCAGGTGTCGTTGGCGATCTCGTGGTCGTCCCAGATCGCCACGACCGGCGCGGCGGCGTGCAGCGCCTGGAGGTCGGGGTCGGTCTTGTACATGCCGTGCCGGACGCGGTAGTCGGCGAGGGTGACGATCTCGTGGGCGGGCGCGTGCGGCCGTACGACGGTGTCGCGGGTGCCGTACTCGCCGGTGCCGTACTCGTAGATGTAGTCGCCCAGGTGCAGCCAGGCGTCCAGGTCGCCGCGGGCCGCGAGGTGGCGGTACGAGGAGAAGTGGCCGGCCTCCCAGTTGGAGCAGGAGACCACGCCGAAGCGCAGGCCCGCCACGGCGGCGTCGGCCGCGGGGGCGGTGCGGGTGCGGGCGGCGGGGGAGTCGGTGGGGCCGGCGGAGAAGCGGAACCAGTAGTCGGTGGCGGGCGCGAGGCCCCGGACGTCCGCCTTGACGGTGTGGTCGGAGGCGGCGGTCGCCGTGGTGGACCCCTTCGAGACGATGTTCGTGAACGCCCGGTCCGTGGCGACGACCCAGCTCACCTCGGTGTCCGGGCCGATCCCGGAGCCCGGTATCGCATCGGGGGCCGGGGTCACCCTGGTCCACAGCAGGACGCCGTCGGGCAGCGGATCGCCGGAGGCCACGCCGTGCAGGAAGGCGGGGGCGGCGTCGGCGGCCCGGGCGGGCAGCGCGGCGGTGAGCGGGGCGGCCAGGACGGTGCCGGCCGCCGCGGCCTTGACGACCGTACGGCGGCTCGGCGTCCGCGGGTCCACGCGCGCGGCGGAGGGCGGCGGGAAGGTGCTCTCGGATGATCTGTGTCGACTGGTCACGGACGATCAGGTTACTGATCGGTATGCGCGCGAGCGGGCGAACTCGCAAAAGTTCGCCCGCTCGTTCGCCGTGCTTCCCTACGGCGTCATCCCCGGCCGGGGATCACTTGGTGACGCCGGCGTCCTTGAGCGCCTTCTGCCAGTCGGCGTCCGTGCTCGGGGTCTCGATCACCTTGTCGTCGATCTTGACGGTCGGGGTCGACTGGACGTCCTCGGCCTTCTGGAAGGCGTCGCCCATCTTCATCGCCCAGGCGTCGTAGGTGCCCTTCTTCACGGCGTCCTGGAACTTCTTGTTGTTCTTCAGGGCGTCGACCGAGTTCGCCACCTTGATCAGGTAGTCGTCCTTGGCGAACTCGTCGGTGGACTCCTCCGGGTGGTACTCGGCGGAGTACAGCGCCGTCTTGTAGTCGATGAACGCCTCGGGGCTGACGTTCAGCGCGGCGCCGAGCGCGCTGAGCGCGTTCTTCGAGCCCTCGCCGCCGAGGTTGCCGTCGAGGAAGGTGCCGATGGTGAAGGAGAGCTTGTAGGTGCCGTCCTCCATGCCCTTGTTGACGGCCTCGCCGATGGTCTGCTCGAAGTTGGCGCAGCCCGGGCAGCGCGGGTCCTCGTAGAGGTGGACGACGTGGTCGCTCTTGGACTCGCCGAGGGTGACCGTGGTGCCGTTCTTGCCGGAGGTGTTGGCCGGGGCCACCACCTTGGCGTCGGCGGCCTTCTCCCAGCCCGAGGGCTCGTTCATCTGCATGACGGCGTAGCCGATGCCGCCGGCTATCGCCAGCACGCCGACGATCGAGCCGGCCACGATGACCTGCCGCTTGGCCTTGTCGCGCTTGGCCTGACGCTCGCGCTCCTGGCGCAGCCGCTCACGGGCCGCCGACTTGGCCGCCTGACTGTTCCGCTTGCTCATGGTGGTGATCTCTCCGGGGACGCGCACACGGTCCGTGTGCGGAGTACGTACGGGGGATGGCTGGTGCTCGGTCGCGTGTCACACGAGGGCGACCGGGCTCGGCGGTCCGCGCCGTCCCAGGGAGTGCGTGAGGATGCGCTCGCGGGCGCCGGTGGTGCGGCGGGCCGGGGACGCCGGGCGGCGCACCGCCGGGGCCCGGCGCACGCGCACGGCCGCGACGGCGAGCAGCAGCGGCCGGAACGTGGTGGCGGCGACCGCGCCGAGCAGCTGGGCCAGCGCGCGCTCGCCGCGCCGCAGCCAGGCCGCCGCCAGCAGGCCGACGCCGACGTGCGCGCCGAGCAGCAGCCAGGCGGTCCTGGGGTCGGCGTCGGCGAGCACGGTCGCCAGCCGGTCGGTCTCGGCGCCGGTCACCCGGGTCAGCGGGGCGGCCACACCGGCGTGGACGCCGGTGCCGTCGCCGCACAGCACGTCGAAGCCGACGGAGCGCAGCGGACCGGCGACCGGGCCGCCCGCCCGGCCGTAGCAGACGTGCTGGCCGGTGGTGAAGAGCGTGTCGGCGGCCAGTTCCAGCGGGATGAGCAGGGCGGCGATCCGTCCGAAGCCGCGCTCGCGCCGCCCGGCGAGGGCGTACGCGATCAGGAACACGGCGGCGGCGACCGCGGCCACCGCGGGCAGCGGCAGCGGAACCCCGGACAGCAGCACGTGCGACGCGGTGCTGAGGGTCACGACGAATGCCGTGAACAGCGCCGCGCGGACGGCTCTGAGCGGGGTTCCGGATATGTCCATAGCGATTGACGAGTGTGTCACGGGTCCCGGTAAGGGAGCCCTAAAGGGTGCCTGTGAGAGAGCCGACGGTTACAGACCCGGAATCCGGCCGTTGCGGAACAGGTCGACGAAGGTCTGGTGGTCACCGCGCGCGCGTGCGCCGTACCGGTGCGCGAAGTCGACCAGGAGGGGCGCGAAGCCCTCCTCGTCGGCCGCGATCGCCGCGTCGATGGCCCGCTCGGTGGAGAACGGCACCAGGGACTCCCCGGACTGGTCGTCCGCCGCCGCGTGCATGGCGGCCGTGGCCCGGCCCAGGTCGGCGACGACCTCGGCGATCTCCTCCGGGTCGTCGATGTCGCCCCAGTCCAGGTCGACGGCGTACGGCGAGACCTCCGCGACCAGCTGACCGGCGCCGTCCAGCTCGGTCCACCCGAGCCAGGGGTCGGCGTGCGCCTGGAGGGCGCGCTGGGAGATCACCGTGCGGTGGCCCTCGTGCTGGAAGTAGTCCCGGATCGCCTGGTCGGTGACGTGACGGGAGACCGCCGGGGTCTGGGCCTGCTTGACGTAGATCACGACGTCGTTCTCCAGAGCGTCGCTGTTGCCCTCCAGCAGGATGTTGTACGAGGGCAGTCCGGCCGATCCGATGCCGATGCCGCGGCGGCCGACGACGTCCTTCACGCGGTAGGAGTCGGGGCGGGTCAGGGACGACTCGGGGAGCGTCTCCAGGTAGCCGTCGAAGGCGGCGAGCACCTTGTAGCGGGTGGCCGCGTCCAGCTCGATGGAGCCGCCGCCGGGGGCGAAGCGGCGCTCGAAGTCACGGATCTCGGTCATCGACTCCAGCAGCCCGAAGCGGGTCAGGGAGCGGGCGACGCGCAGCGCCCCGAGGAGCGGCCCCTCCGCGGTGTCCAGCGTGAACGGCGGCACCTCGTCGCTCTTGGCGCCGGTGGCCAGGGCGTGGATCCGCTCGCGGTACGCGTCCGCGTACACCCGCACCAGCGTGGAGATCTGCTCGTCGCTGAGCGCCTTCGCGTACCCGATCAGCGCGACGGAGGCGGCGAAGCGCTTGAGGTCCCAGGTGAAGGGGCCGACGTACGCCTCGTCGAAGTCGTTGACGTTGAAGATCAGCCGGCCGGTGGAGTCCATGTACGTGCCGAAGTTCTCCGCGTGCAGGTCGCCGTGGATCCACACCCGGGAGGTCCGGTCGTCCAGGTACGGGCCGTCGTGCTGGGAACCGAACTCCTGGTCGACGGTCAAATCGTGGTAAAAGAGGCTTGCGGTGCCGCGGTAGAACGCGAAGGCCGAGGCCGCCATCTTCCGGAACTTCACGCGGAACGCCGCCGGGTCCGCGGCCAGCAGCTGGCCGAAGGCGGTGTCGAAGACGGCGAGGATCTCCTCGCCGCGCTCCTCGTTGAGCTGCGGGACCGACATGCCTGGTGCCTCCTGGTGCGGATGGTGCGTGACGAGTGGAGCTGATCTTCGGGTGGACTTCACTCGGACCAACGTTCGAGGGGGTGCGGGAGTGCCCGCGCCCGGGGCTCGCCCCGACACGCCGGCCCGCCTGTCGAAGGTACGCGGGGAAGCCCTCGGAGTGTCAGTGGCGAGGCATAGACTTCGACGCTGACCCCCCGGACTGACCGCAGCCCGTAGCCCACAGTTTTCTCAGGAGGCCGCACGTGTCCAAGCCGCCGTTCACGCACCTGCACGTCCACACCCAGTACTCGCTGCTGGACGGTGCCGCGCGGCTGAAGGACATGTTCGACGCCTGCAACGAGATGGGCATGTCGCACATCGCCATGTCCGACCACGGCAACCTGCACGGGGCGTACGACTTCTTCCACTCCGCGAAGAAGGCCGGGGTCACCCCGATCATCGGCATCGAGGCGTACGTCGCCCCCGAGTCCCGCCGCAACAAGCGCAAGATCCAGTGGGGCCAGCCGCACCAGAAGCGGGACGACGTCTCGGGTTCGGGTGGTTACACCCACAAGACCATGTGGGCGACGAACAGCACCGGCCTGCACAACCTCTTCCGGCTCTCGTCCGACGCGTACGCCGAGGGCTGGCTGCAGAAGTGGCCGCGGATGGACAAAGAGACCATCTCCCAGTGGTCCGAGGGGATCGTCGCCTCCACCGGCTGCCCCTCCGGCGAGGTCCAGACCCGCCTGCGCCTCGGCCACTTCGACGAGGCCCTCCAGGCGGCCTCCGACTACCAGGACATCTTCGGCAAGGACCGCTACTTCCTGGAGCTGATGGACCACGGCATCGAGATCGAGCACCGGGTCCGCGACGGGCTGCTGGAGATCGGCAGGAAGCTCGGCATCCCGCCCCTGGTGACGAACGACTCGCACTACACCTACGCGCACGAGGCCACCGCCCACGACGCCCTGCTGTGCATCCAGACCGGCAAGAACCTCTCCGACCCGGACCGCTTCCGGTTCGACGGCACCGGCTACTACCTGAAGTCGACGGACGAGATGTACGCCATCGACTCCTCCGACGCCTGGCAGGAGGGCTGCGCCAACACGCGCCTGATCGCCGAGATGATCGACACCACCGGCATGTTCGAGAAGCGCGACCTCATGCCGAAGTTCGACATCCCCGAGGGCTACACCGAGGTCACCTGGTTCCAGGAGGAGGTCCGCCGCGGCATGGCGCGCCGCTTCCCCGGCGGCGTCCCCGAGGACCGCCAGAAGCAGGCCGAGTACGAGATGGACGTCATCATCCAGATGGGGTTCCCGGGGTACTTCCTGGTGGTCGCCGACTTCATCATGTGGGCCAAGAACCAGGGCATCGCGGTGGGCCCGGGCCGAGGCTCCGCGGCCGGCTCGATCGTGGCGTACGCCATGGGCATCACCGACCTCGACCCGATCCCGCACGGCCTGATCTTCGAGCGGTTCCTCAACCCCGAGCGCGTCTCCATGCCCGACGTCGACATCGACTTCGACGAGCGCAGGCGCGTCGAGGTGATCAGGTACGTGACGGAGAAGTACGGCGCCGACAAGGTCGCCATGATCGGCACGTACGGCAAGATCAAGGCGAAGAACGCCATCAAGGACTCCGCGCGCGTGCTGGGCTACCCGTACGCGATGGGCGACCGCCTCACCAAGGCCATGCCCGCCGACGTCCTCGGCAAGGGCATCGACCTCAACGGCATCACGGACCCGACCCACCCCCGCTACAGCGAGGCCGGCGAGATCCGCGCGATGTACGAGAACGAGCCGGACGTGAAGAAGGTCATCGACACCGCCAAGGGCGTCGAGGGCCTGGTGCGGCAGATGGGCGTGCACGCGGCCGGCGTGATCATGTCCAGCGAGCCCATCGTCGACCACGCCCCGATCTGGGTGCGGCACACCGACGGCGTGACCATCACGCAGTGGGACTACCCGCAGTGCGAGTCGCTCGGCCTGCTGAAGATGGACTTCCTCGGCCTGCGCAACCTCACGATCATGGACGACGCCGTCAAGATGGTGAAGTCCAACAAGGGCATCGACCTCGACCTGCTGTCGCTGCCGCTGGACGACCCCACGACCTTCGACCTGCTCCAGCGCGGCGACACCCTCGGCGTCTTCCAGTTCGACGGCGGCCCCATGCGCTCGCTGCTGCGCCTGATGAAGCCCGACAACTTCGAGGACATCTCCGCCGTCTCCGCGCTCTACCGTCCCGGCCCGATGGGCATGGACTCGCACACCAACTACGCGCTGCGCAAGAACGGCCTCCAGGAGATCACGCCGATCCACAAGGAGCTGGAGGAGCCGCTCCAGGAGGTCCTGTCCGTCACCTACGGCCTGATCGTCTACCAGGAGCAGGTGCAGAAGGCGGCGCAGATCATCGCCGGCTACTCGCTCGGCGAGGCCGACATCCTGCGCCGCGTGATGGGCAAGAAGAAGCCCGACGAACTGGCGAAGAACTTCGTCCTCTTCCAGGAGGGCGCCCGTAAGAAGGGCTACAGCGACGAGGCCATCCAGGCCCTGTGGGACGTGCTGGTCCCCTTCGCCGGCTACGCCTTCAACAAGGCGCACTCGGCGGCGTACGGACTGGTCTCGTACTGGACGGCCTACCTCAAGGCCAACCACCCCGCCGAGTACATGGCGGCCCTGCTCACCTCGGTCAAGGACGACAAGGACAAGTCGGCGGTCTACCTCAACGAGTGCCGGCGCATGGGCATCAAGGTCCTGCCGCCCAACGTCAACGAGTCCATGTCGAACTTCGCCGCCCAGGGCGACGACGTGATCCTCTTCGGCCTCTCCGCCGTGCGCAACGTCGGCACCAACGTCGTCGAGTCGATCATCAGGTGCCGCAAGGCGAAGGGGAAGTACGCCTCCTTCCCCGACTACCTGGACAAGGTGGAGGCGGTCGTCTGCAACAAGCGGACGACCGAGTCGCTGATCAAGGCGGGCGCCTTCGACGAGATGGGCCACACCCGCAAGGGCCTCACCGCGCAGTACGAGCCGATGATCGACAACGTGGTCGCGGTCAAGCGCAAGGAGGCCGAGGGGCAGTTCGACCTCTTCGGCGGCATGGGCGACGAGCAGAGCGACGAACCCGGCTTCGGACTCGACGTCGTCTTCGGCGAGGACGAGTGGGACAAGACCTACCTGCTCGCCCAGGAGCGGGAGATGCTCGGTCTCTACGTCTCCGACCACCCGCTGTTCGGCCTGGAGCACGTGCTGTCCGACAAGGCCGACGCGGGCATCTCGCAGCTCACCGGCGGTGACTTCGGCGACGGCGCGGTCGTCACCATCGGCGGGATCATCTCCGGCCTCCAGCGCAAGATGACCAAGCAGGGCAACGCCTGGGCGATCGCCACCGTCGAGGACCTGGCCGGCTCCATCGAGTGCATGTTCTTCCCGGCGACCTACCAGCTGGTGTCCACCCAACTCGTCGAGGACGCCGTGGTGTTCGTCAAGGGGCGCCTGGACAAGCGGGAGGACGTGCCGCGCCTGGTCGCGATGGAGCTGATGGTCCCCGACCTGTCCAACGCGGGCACCAACGCGCCCGTGGTCCTCACCATCCCGGCGACCAGGGTCACGCCGCCGATGGTCAGCCGCCTCGGCGAGATCCTCACGCACCACCGGGGCGACAGCGAGGTCCGGATCAAGCTCCAGGGGCCGACGAAGACGACGGTGCTGCGCCTGGACCGGCACCGGGTGAAGCCGGACCCGGCCCTGTTCGGCGACCTGAAGGTGCTGCTCGGACCGTCCTGCCTGGCGGGCTGAGCGCCGGGGAGCCGCCCGACGGGCCGGGTGGGGAGGTGTGTCGGTGACGCGCGAAGGGGCGCCCCCGGTCTCCGGGTGCGCCCCTCGTCCGTGCCGGGCCGCTACGGCCCGTCGCACCGCCGTCAGTTGTGGCCGAAGCGCTTCTGCCGCTTGCGGGAGGCCGCGTCGCCGGGCGTGGTCAGCTGCGGGGAGTGGTGCTCCTCGCGGTCCAGCACCGTCGACTCGGCGGTGTGCGGGGCACGCTCGGCCTGGGGCTGCTTACGATCACGGCTGTTCTTGTTCTTGGCCATGGTGATCTACCTCCTGAGGGGGATCTAGGGGCCAGGGCCGTTCTCAGATTCACATAGGCCAACAAAGAACGCATATCGGGCAATTACCGTGTGTGACGCGGCTCGTCGGGGCGCGGGGTGCCGAAACGCCACGCCGAAGATCGAGTTCGGGCCGTTAACCTCCGCGTGGTCGGGCAGACTCGAAGGAAGCCCGAAGCAAACCTCCCGGAAAGAGGGTGGATCGCGTGGACCGCTGCATCGTCCTGGTGGATGCCGGGTATCTGCTGGGGGCCGCCGCGAGTCTCCTCGCCGGAGAGCCCTCACGCTCGCGCATCACCGTCGACCACGCCGCCCTCGTCCAAGGGCTGCGCGAACGCGCCGAGTCGGACACCGGCCGGCCGCTGCTGCGCATCTACTGGTTCGACGGCGCCCCCGACCGCGTCCCGCAGCCCGAACACCGCAGGCTGCGCGTGATGTCCCGGGTCACGGTCCGGCTCGGCGCGCTCACCCGCAGTGACGGCCGCTGGGCGCAGAAGGGCGTCGACGCCGCCATGCACGCCGAGCTGACCGAGCTGGCCCGCAACCGCGCCTGCTCCGACGTCGTCCTGGTGACCGGCGACGGCGACCTGCTGCCGGGCATGATGGCCGCCAAGGAGCACGGCGTCGCCGTACACCTGTGGGCCGTGCAGGCCGCCGACGGCGACTACAACCAGTCCGAGGACCTGGTCGCCGAGGCCGACGAGCGACGCGTCCTGGACCGTACGTGGATCACCAAGGCCGTACGCGCCAAGGAACTCGGCGGGATCTGCGCGCCGCCGCCCGTGCCCCGCCCCGAGATCGCCGCGATCCTCTCCGCGCCGCTGCCCGAGTCCGCGCTGACCGCCGCCGCCGAACGCCGCGCCGAGGAGCCGGAGCACCCCACCACGACCAGCGCCGCGCGCAACGGCAGCGAGGAGCGCGTCCCGCCCGCCAAGGGCGTCCCCACCCCCAAGGACCTCGCCGCCCTGCGCGCCCCCGGCGCCCCCGCCACCCCGCCCCACCCCCCGAGCGCCACCCTGCGCTGGTCCTCCGACAAGGGCTGGGTCGACCGGCCCGTCGCCGAGCCGGCCGAGGCCGCCTCCATGCCGACCCTGGCGCAGCTCACCACGGCCGAGCAGCGCTGGGCCGACCGCGAGGAGGACATCACCACGGTCGGCGGCGATCCGTACGAGGTCGGGCAGGTCTTCGCCCGCCGCTGGCTGGAACGCCTCGGCGACCACGGCCACCTCCAGAAGCTCTCCGGCATGTACCCCCGCATCCCGCACCGCGTCGACGGCGAGCTGCTGCGCTATGCCGCCCGCTTCGGGCTGCTCGCCCACAAGGACGACCAGATCGACGAGCACGACCGGTACGCGATCCGGGCCGGGTTCTGGCGGGAGATCGACGTGCGCACGGCGACCGAGCGCACTCCCGTGGCGGACTGACGCACCCTCGCGGCGGGCTGAGTACGCCCCCGCGGCGGGCTGAGCCCGCCCCCCGCAGCGGACTGAGTCCGCACTCCTGCCCTGTCCGGCGGGCCCTCGGCAGCGTCCGGTGAGCCCTCGGGGCTTCCCGGCTGAATCGACACTTATGGGCGGACCCGAGGGCGGGGCGCGGGGACGGACCCCGTAGTCTCGTCCCTTGTGAGTACGCGCGCGGCACAGGCACTTCGACCCGGTGGCGATGCCGTGTGCGCGGTGCGCGGACTGACCAAGACCTACCCGGCGGTACGCGGCCGGCGCGGCGTACCCGCCACGCCCGAGGTCCGGGCCACCGACGACGTGACCCTGGAGATCCGCCGCGGCGAGATCTTCGGACTGCTCGGGCCCAACGGCGCCGGCAAGTCCACCCTCGTCCGCCAGCTCACCGGCCTGATGCGGCCCGACAGCGGCGGAGTGGAGATCCTCGGCCACGACATCGTGCGCCACCCGGAGCGGGCCGCGCGCATCCTCGCCTACCTCGGGCAGGAGTCCAGCGCCCTGGACGAGCTGACCGTGTCCCTCGCCGCCGAGACCACCGGGCGGCTGCGCGGCCTGGAGGTGCGGAAGGCGCGAGCCGAGCGGGACGCCGTCCTCGACGAGCTGGGCCTGACCCCGCTCGCCGCCCGCCCGATCAAGAAGCTCTCCGGCGGCCAGCGCCGCCTGGCCTGCTTCGCCGCCGCGCTGGTGGGCGAGCGCCCGCTGCTCGTCCTGGACGAGCCGACCACGGGCATGGACCCGGTGGCCCGGCGCGCGGTGTGGGCGGCCGTGGACCGGCGGCGCGCCGAGCGCGGCACCACCGTGCTGCTCGTCACCCACAACGTCATCGAGGCAGAGACCGTCCTCGACCGCGTCGCCGTCCTCGACCGGGGCCGCGTGATCGCCTGCGACACGCCCTCCGGGCTCAAGGAGAAGGTCGCCGGGGAGGTCCGCGTCGACCTGGTGTGGCGCGAGAGCGCTCCGCTGCACGTCCCCGAGGTCGCCGCCCTGCGCGACCGCGCCGCCGAGTCGGGACGCCGCTGGACGCTGCGGCTCGCCCCCGAGGAGGCCCGCGCGGTCGTCGCCACGGTCACCGGCGGCGCCGCCTTCGCGGCCCTGGACGACTTCACCCTCGCCACGCCCAGCCTGGAGGACGTGTACCTGGCGCTGGGCGGCGCCGCGCGGCAGGGGCTGGTGAGGGCTTGAGCACCGAAACGGTGAGCACATCGGCCGCCGCGTCCGTATCCACGGGGGCGACCGCTTCGAAGGACCCCGGCCGAAGCATCGAAGGACCCGACGAAGGGGAGCAGCGCGACGTGAGTGTCGTACCCGCCGAAGTCCTGCCGGGCGGTGCCCTGGCCGTCGAGGAGCGGGGCACCGCCCGCGCCGCCGAGCTCGGGCCCAAGGCGCGGCTGTGGCCCTCCCTGGTGGCCGTGTACCGGGCCCAGCTGTCCCGGGCCCGGGTCGCGCGGATCCCGCTGCTGTTCGTGGCCACCTTCCAGTCCGTCGGCATCATGATCCTCATGCGCGGGGTCGTGGACGGCGGCGGCGAGGCGCAGGCCGTGGTCGCCGGGGCGGCGGTGCTCGTCGTGGCCTTCGTCGCGCTGAACCTCCTCGCCCAGTACTTCGGCCAGCTGCGCGCCAGCGGCGGGCTCGACCACTACGCGACGCTGCCGGTGCCGCCGGCCGCGGTCGTGCTGGGCGCGGCGGGCGCGTACGCGTCGTTCACCGTGCCGGGGACCGTGGTGACGGCGGTGTTCGGGTGCCTGCTGTTCGGTCTGCCGATGACGCACCTGTGGGTGCTGGTGGCCGTGATCCCGCTGGCGGGCGCCGCGCTCGCCGGGCTGGGCGCGGCCCTGGGCCTGCTCGCGCCGCGGCCCGAGTTCGCCACCCTGCTGGGCCAGCTGGGCATGTCGGCGGCGCTGCTGCTGGGCGTGCTGCCGGCCGAGCGGATGCCGGAGGCGGTCCGGCTGGCGCGGGACCTGCTGCCCTCGACGTACGGCGTCGAGGCCTTCGCGCGCACGTTCGGCGACCGGCCCGACTGGGCCTTCGTCCTCGGGGACCTCGCGGTGTGCGCGGTGGTCGGCGTGATCTCGCTGGCCGTGGCCACCTGGGCGTACCGCCGGGCCGCCGTCCGGTGACGCGCCGCACAGGCGGGTTTGGCACGATGGCGGGGTGACCGCACCTCTGACTCCGCCACCACCGCCGAACGAACACTCGTCGTACCAGGGCGGGCCGGTGCCGCCGCCCGTGGGCGCGCACGCGGTGGGCGGCGCGCCCGGCGCCCCGCACGACCACCACGGCGAACAGGACGGCCCCGGGATGATGACCGAAGTGCGGCAGGCCGCCGTGGCCGCGGTGGTCATGGCGCTCTCCGGCGCGCTGCTCGGCGTGCTGTGGTGGAAGCTGGCGCCGACCGTGCCGCTGGTCGGCGACCTGGTCGATGACAGCTGGGTCGTCTACCTCAAGGACTCCGAGGGCGAGCAGGCGGTCGGCGTCGACGGCACGTTCACGCTGCTCGCGCTGGCCTTCGGAGCGGTCAGCGCGGTGGCCGTCTTTCTGCTGCGCCGGCGCGGAGGCGTGCCGCTGGTGGCGGCGCTGGGCGTCGGCGGGCTGCTCGGCTCGCTGCTCGCGTGGCGGGTCGGGGTGTGGCTGGGCCCCGCGACGGACGTGATCGCCCACGCGAAGGACGTCGGCAAGGGGGTGACCTTCTCCGCGCCCCTGAAGCTGGGGGCGAAGGGGGCGCTGCTGGCGTGGTCCGTGGCGGCCCTGGTGGTCCACCTGACGCTGACGGGCCTGTTCGGCCCCCGGGACCCGGAGCCCGACCCCTGGCCGGCCCCGCAGCAGCATTCCCCGGGGCCGTTCGGGGAGCGGTCGGCGTAGTCCGGGGCGGGGGGGGGGCGGGTCCGGCGGGCGGCGTGCGGGTCTGGCGGGTGGCGTGCGGGCTTCCGGCGGGCGGCGTGCGGGCCCGATGGGCGGCGTGCGGGCTTCCGGCGGGTGGCGTGCGGGCCCGATGGGCGGCGTGCGGGTCTGGCGTGGGGCTTGCGGGCCCGCTGGGCGGCGTGCGGGTCCGGCGGGCGGCGTGCGGCTCCTCCGACCTGCGGAGCCACACGGCCGGTGGACGGCACGCGGGCCCGGTCGGCGGCGTGAGGGCCCGACCGGTGGGGCCGCGGGGCCGGTCGGCGGAGCGGGCCGTGTTCTTCGGTGTGGGCCGTCCGGTCAGCCGGGACGGGCCACGGAGGGCGGCTCTTGGCGGGGGCTACCCGCGGCCGATCGGCGCCAGGACCGCGTCCGTGAGCTTGGCCAGGTCGGCGGGGGACAGCTCGACCTCCAGGCCCCGTCGGCCCGCGGAGACGCAGACCGTGTCGTGGCCCGAGGCCGACGCGTCCAGGACCGTCGGGAGCCGCTTGCGCTGGCCCAGCGGGGAGATGCCGCCCCGCACATAGCCCGTGGTGCGCTCGGCCAGGGCCGGATCCGCCATCGCCGCGCGCTTGCCGCCCACCGCCGCGGCCAGCGCCTTCAGGTCCAGCTGGCCCGCCACCGGCACCACGGCGACCGTCAGCGCGCCGTCGACGTCCGCCACCAGCGTCTTGAAGACCCGCTCCGGCGAGACGCCCATCGCCTCGGCCGCCTCCTCGCCGTAGGACGGGTGGGCGGGATCGTGCTCGTACGCGTGGACGGTGTACGTCACCCCGGCCGCCGCGAGCGCCACCGTCGCGGGGGTGCCGCCGGACTGCTGCTGCTTCTTCGGCTTCTTCGCCATGCGGGCCAGTACCTCAGTTGGGGCTCGTCGGGCCGTGCGTCAGCTCCGACGCCGGCAGGGAGGGCAGCGTACGGATGATGGCGGTCTCGGAGCGAAGGAGTTTCAGCTCGTCGCGCAGGCGGGACGCGGTGTCCGGGGCCTGGAGCAGACGCTGCTTGGTCGGCGTGTCGAGCATCATCGCGGCGGCGACCAGGTAGGAGACCACGCCCGGTTCGTCCGGCAGGTCGGTGCCGGTCGCCAGCGACCGCTCGCGCGCCCCCGCGAGCCGCTTCTGGTACTGCCGGAAGGAGCGCAGCACGCCCTCGGCCAGCGCCCCCGCCTCGTCGCCGGGTTCCTCGGCGAGCGGCTCCAGCTCGGCCGTCAGGAACGGGCCGGAGGCGTCCACGGAGAGCAGCCGCACCCGTGTCGTACCGGTCGCCAGCACCTCGAAGGTGCCGTCGGCGCGTTCACGGATCGTCGCCGCGTCCGCGACGCAGCCCACCTTGTGGAACGCCTTGAGCGGGTCGGACCCGAACCCGGCCGTCGGCCCCCGCTCCAGCGTGGTCGTCGGGTCGGGCATGCCGGGCGCGCTCCCGGCCACCTCGTAGCCGTCGCGGATCGCCACGACGGCGAACCGGCGCGGTTCGTCCTCGGACGTCTTGAGCAACTCGCGCATCATGGCGCGATAGCGCTCCTCGAAGATGTTGAGCGGGAGCACCAGCCCCGGGAACAGCACGGAGTTCAGCGGGAAGAGGGGGAGCCGGACGGTGGTCACGACGCAGAAGCCTAATGGTCGCCGGGGCACACGCGATCGCCGCGCCCACTTCGTGGATACCCCGGGCCTCTCCACCCGGGCGTGGCGGCCGTCGCCGTGAGCACCTGGGCGCGCACCTGGAGGAAGCGGCCGAGCGGGTCGTCCGTGTCCCGGTCCCAGGGGAAGGACGTGACGTACGGGCCGGTCAGGCGCAGCTGCTCCGCCGCGTCACCGAGGCGCTCCAGACGCACCAGGACGTACGCCAGCAGGTTCCGCAGCTCCGCGGGCCACGGATCGGCTGCCGGGTGGGCGGCCGACAGGGTGATGGCGCGGTCGGCCGCCGCGTGCAGGCGGGCCCGGTGCGGGCCGGCCGCGTCGCCGCCCTCGCCGGCGGTCAGGCAGGTGAAGGCCGCCCGCAGCGGCAGCGCCCGCACGAGCGCGTCCTCGGGCGCGTCCTGCGCCGCGGTCTCCGCGAAGTCCAGGCACTCCCGGTGGGCGCCGGGCGAGGCGGCGGCCAGGTACTCCAGGGCGGCGACGTGACAGCCGTAGTGGTGCGGGGAGCGGCGGACCGCCTGCGCCCACAGCCGCTCGAACTCGGCGTGTCCGGCGCCCGCGCCCCGCGCGGCGTCCAGCGCGGTGCGCCACGGCACCGGGTCGCGCCCGGCGGCCTCGGCGGCGGCCGCGAGCGCCGGGGCGGCCTGGCGCAGTAGTTCGGCGCGGGCCGGGGAGTCCCAGCACCGGTCCACCGTCAGGCGGGCCTCGACCAGCAGGGCGTCGGGGTCGTCCGGGGCGGTGGCGCGCCAGTTCACCAGCCATTCGGCGCGTGAGCGGGCGAAGGCGGCGAGCCGGGTCGCGTACCGGTCGCGGTGCTCCCACTCGGCGTGCTCCCGGGTGCCGGCGAGGAGGCCGGCCGCGGGGGCGTGGTCACCGCGGGCCGCGGCGACCAGGGCGGGGCCGAGGCGGTGGTCGGGGGCGTCGAGGAGCACGTCGTCGTCTTGGACGAGCCGTGACGCCCGGGAGCGGGCCCGGGCCGCCGTCCGGAGGAACGCGCGCAGCATGGCCTGTACGACGGCCGACGGTTCGGGATGGTTGTGCGGCCCCGGCTCCCCTTTCGGCCGTTCGGGTACGAGCCGTACGGCCCCGGCCCCAGTCCGGGTTCCGGCCCCGGCCCCGGTCCCGGGCCGGGTCCCGACCCCGGGCCGGGTCCCGACCCCGGGCCGGGTCCCGGCCCAGCCCCACGGCGCGGGGTCAGCTGCGGCGGAGCAGCCGGGTCGCCCCCGCCGCCACCGTCGTCGCCAGGACCCAGCCCAGCAGGATCAGCACCGTGGCCAGCCACTGCCAGCCGCCCCTCAGCTGCCAGAAGCCGACCTGGCCGAGGTCGATGACCGGCAGGAGCAGGTCGAGGGCGAAGAGGGCCGGGTTCCAGTCCGGGTGCTCGCCGCTCTTCAGCGGGGGCGGCGCGGCGCGGGCGAAGGCGAGCGAACCCGCCGCCCACAGCACCGCCATCCACACCGCGGCCCGGCCCGGCCGGTAACCGTAGGCGACCGTCCAGTCCTGCGCGTATCCCACGAGCTTCGCGGCGACGGGCAGGCTCTCCCGGCGTCTGCGGTGCTTGGCGAGCAGCACCTCGCGGGCGTCCTCGTCCTCGCCGCCGGCCCGCAGCACCGCGGCGAGGCGCTCGTACGGCTCCGGGTGGTACTCGGCGGTCGCGGCGCCCACCCACCGCAGCCGCTTCTCCAGCGGGAACGGCCCCCGCGGCACCAGGTTCTCGTAGGCGAAGCCGCCCATGTGCAGCCGGCCGGGGCCGGGCCAGCTGTCCGCCCGGTCCATCAGGTTGACCACCCGCGCCCCGGACAGCACCACCCGCCCGCGCGCCGGCCGCTCACCGAGGAACCGCAGCTCGGGCGTCTGCACCCGGCGCAACGACAACTCCTGGTCGTCGGTGAACGTGAACCGGGCGTGCTCGAGGTCGACCGCGTCGCCGAACCGCCCGTCGTCCAGCCGAACCCCGCCCTCGCACTCGAAGCGCTGGATCCACGTGCCCTGCGCCGGGGTGGTGCCCCGCAGCAGCGGGCTGCCCAGCCCGGCCGGGGTCATGTAGAGCGTGCGCTGCACGGTCAGCCGCGGCGCGTTCAGCGCGTGCCGCGTGTACGGGTTGAGGAGCCGGGCCCCGCGCAGGTTCAGGGAGACGCCGACCTGGGCGCTGCGCAGGCTCACCTCGCCGTGCGACTCCAGCAGCTCGGCCTGGAGGTCCTGGCCGACGGTCATGCCGTCCGCGGCGATGGAACGGCCGCTGCGGTCCCGGTGCACGACCGCCTGGTTGAGCAGCAGGTCGGTGCCTATCTGCGCGTCGGTGAGCCGGACGCCGGACCGGAACCGGCAGCGCGGCAGGTGCAGGTCGCCCTCGGTCTGGAGCCGGGCCGCCTCCAGCCGCGGCACCGCGCAGTCCACCAACCGCACCGTCGTGAAACGGGTCTCCGGCAGCAGGACCTCCCGCTCGAAGCGGCAGCCCCGCAACTCGACGTAGGGCTCCACCGTGCCGCCCGCGAGATCCATCGTGCCGCTGATCCGCACGCCCACGAGCTGCAGCGAGGACACGCGGCCCGCGAGCGCGGGCGGCCCGTCGAGGAGCAGCCAGCACACGATGCGGGCCCGCACGGTCCGCTCCGGCCCCCACGGGTGCCCGCCGTGCGGGTCGTCGGCGAGCGCGTCGCCGCTGGACAGGTCGTACACGCTGCCGTTCCGGAATGCCTGCCACATGCCCGCCTCGGCGGCGGTCAGGTCGTCCGGCAGCTCTCCGTCACGATGGCCGGCCCCCTCGGTCACGGCGCTTCACTCCCTCCCCACCTACTCGCCGGTCGCTCACTCTTCGTACAACTGTTCATGCCCACTGGGTGACCGTCTGAACACTCAAAGTGAGCACGAACTGCCGGGCGGTGGCGGGCCCGTCGGGAGGCGTCGCGTTCTGTATCACTCATTGATACGCGCGGACGGTCCCCGACGCGGGTCTGAGAGAATTGGTTCCGTGATCTCCCGAATCGATCTGCGCGGCGACGCCCTCCCCGAGGGCCCCGCCCTGCGCGACCTGCTGCCCCGAGCCGACTTCGACGTCTCGGCCGCCCTGGAGAAGGTGCGTCCGATCTGCGAGGCCGTGCATCATCGTGGCGACGCGGCGCTGATCGACTTCGCCGAGCAGTTCGACGGCGTCCGGCTCGACCAGGTGCGGGTCCCGGCCGCCGCGCTCACCCGCGCGCTTCAGGAGCTGGATCCGGCCGTGCGCGCCGCGCTGGAGGAGTCCGTCCGCCGCGCCCGCCTCGTCCACCGCGCCCAGCGCCGCACCACCCACACCACGCAGGTCGTCCCCGGCGGCTCGGTCACCGAGAAGTGGGTGCCGGTCGAGCGGGTCGGGCTGTACGCGCCCGGCGGCCGGTCGGTCTACCCGTCGTCCGTGATCATGAACGTCGTGCCCGCGCAGGAGGCCGGCGTCGAGTCGATCGCGCTCGCCTCCCCGGCGCAGGCCGAGTTCGGCGGGCTCCCGCATCCCACGATCCTCGCCGCCTGCGCCCTGCTCGGCGTCGACGAGGTGTACGCGGCCGGCGGCGCCACCGCCGTCGCGATGTTCGCGTACGGCACCGAGTCCTGCCCGCCCGCCAACATGGTCACCGGCCCCGGCAACATCTGGGTGGCCGCCGCCAAGCGCTACTTCACGGGGAAGATCGGCATCGACGCCGAGGCCGGCCCCACCGAGATCGCCGTCCTCGCCGACTCCACGGCCGACCCGGTGCACGTCGCCTCCGACCTGATCAGCCAGGCCGAGCACGACCCGCTGGCCGCCGCCGTCCTGGTCACCGACTCCGCGGAGCTCGCGGACGCGGTCGAGAAGGAACTCCGGCCGCAGGTCGAGGCCACCAAGCACATCGACGACCGGATCGTGCCCGCGCTGAAGGGCCGCCAGTCCGCGATCGTCCTGGTCGACGGCCTGGAGGAGGGGCTGCGGGTCGTCGACGCCTACGGCGCCGAGCACCTGGAGATCCAGACCGCCGACGCCGCCGCCCTCGCCGACCGCGTCAAGAACGCCGGCGCGGTCTTCGTCGGCCCCTGGGCGCCCGTCTCGCTCGGTGACTACGCGGCGGGGTCCAACCACGTCCTGCCCACCGGCGGCTGCGCCTGCCACTCCTCGGGCCTGTCCGTGCAGTCCTTCCTGCGCGGCATCCACATCGTCGACTACACGCGCGACGCGCTCGCCGAGGTCGCGCACCACGTGGTGACGCTGGCGGAGGCGGAGGACCTGCCCGCGCACGGCGCGGCGATCAAGGCGCGGTTCGACTGGAAGGTGCCGGGAAGCAAGTGAACGTCCGGATCGACGATCTCCCCGTACGGGACGAGCTGCGCGGCAAGTCCCCCTACGGCGCGCCCCAGTTGGACGTGCCGGTACGGCTGAACACCAACGAGAACCCCTACCCGCTGCCCGACGCGCTGGTCGAGCGGATCACCGAGCGGGTCCGCGAGGCCGCCCGGAACCTCAACCGCTACCCCGACCGGGACGCGGTCGAGCTGCGCACCAAGCTCGCCGAGTACCTCACGGACACCGCCGGGTACGCCGTGGACATGAGCAACGTCTGGGCGGCCAACGGCTCCAACGAGGTCATCCAGCAGCTGCTGCAGACCTTCGGCGGGCCGGGCCGCACCGCGATCGGTTTCGAGCCGTCGTACTCGATGCACGGGCTCATCGCGCGCGGCACCGGCACGGGCTGGATCTCCGGCCCGCGCCACGACGACTTCACCGTCGACGTGCCCGCCGCGCGGCAGGCCATCGCCGAGCACCGCCCGGACGTCGTCTTCATCACGACCCCCAACAACCCCACCGGCAACGCGGTCCCCGCCGAGACGGTCCTCGCCCTCTACGACGCCGCGCAGGCCGCGAAGCCCTCGATGGTCGTCGTGGACGAGGCGTACGTCGAGTTCAGCCACGGCGCCTCGCTGCTGCCGCTGCTGGACGGCCGGCCGAACCTGGTGATCTCCCGCACGATGTCCAAGGCGTTCGGCGCCGCGGGACTGCGCCTGGGCTACCTCGCCGCGCACCCCGCCGTCGTCGACGCCGTCCAGCTCGTACGGCTTCCGTATCACCTCTCGGCCGTCACCCAGGCGACCGCGCTGGCCGCCCTGGAGCACACGGACACGCTGCTGAAGTACGTCGAGCAGCTGAAGACCGAGCGGGACCGGCTGGTAGCCGAACTGCGGGCCCTCGGCTACGAGGTGACCGAGTCCGACGCCAACTTCGTCCAGTTCGGGCGGTTCGCCGACGCGCACGAGGTCTGGCGGAAGATCCTCGACCGGGGCGTCCTGGTCCGGGACAACGGCGTACCGGGCTGGCTGCGGGTGACCGCCGGCACCCCCCAGGAGAACGACGCGTTCCTCGACGCGGTCCGTGAACTGAAGAAGGAGCAGAGCGCATGAGCCGCGTAGGGCGCGTGGAGCGCACCACCAAGGAGACCTCGGTCCTCGTCGAGATCGACCTCGACGGCACCGGCAAGACCGACATCGCCACCGGCGTCGGCTTCTACGACCACATGCTCGACCAGCTCGGCCGGCACGGTCTGTTCGACCTCACCGTGAAGACCGACGGCGACCTGCACATCGACTCCCACCACACCATCGAGGACACCGCCCTCGCGCTGGGCGCCGCCTTCAAGCAGGCCCTCGGCGACAAGGTGGGCATCTACCGCTTCGGCAACTGCACGGTCCCGCTGGACGAGTCCCTCGCCCAGGTCACCGTCGACCTCTCCGGCCGCCCCTACCTCGTGCACACCGAGCCCGAGAAGATGGCGCCGATGATCGGCGAGTACGACACCACGATGACCCGGCACATCCTGGAGTCCTTCGTCGCCCAGGCCCAGGTCGCCCTGCACGTGCACGTGCCGTACGGGCGCAACGCGCACCACATCGTGGAGTGCCAGTTCAAGGCGCTGGCCCGCGCCCTGCGCTACGCCTCGGAGCGCGACCCGCGCGCGGCCGGCATCCTGCCCTCCACGAAGGGCGCGCTCTAAGCCATGAACGGTACGTCCACCGCACTGATCGTCGTCGGCCTGTTCTTCATCGGCGGCATCATCTCCTTCGCCAAGCAGCAGATGCCCAAGGGGCTGATCGTGCTGCTGTCCATCGGCGCCGCGATGTGCCTCTTCGCGGGCGTCCTGAGGCTGGAGGTGTGGAGTTGACCTCCGCGAGCCCCGCCAAGAAGGTCGTCGTCTTCGACTACGGCTTCGGCAACGTCCGCTCCGCCGAGCGTGCCCTCGCGCGCGCGGGGGCCGACGTCGAGATCACCCGTGACTACGACACGGCCATGAACGCCGACGGGCTGCTGGTCCCCGGCGTCGGCGCCTTCGCCGCCTGTATGGACGGACTCAGGGCGGCGCGCGGCGACTGGGTCGTCGAGCGCCGGCTGGCCGGCGGACGCCCGGTGATGGGCATCTGCGTCGGCATGCAGATCCTGTTCGCTCGCGGCATCGAGCACGGCGTGGAGGCCGAGGGCCTGGACGAGTGGCCCGGCACGGTCGGACCGCTCCAGGCCGACATCGTGCCGCACATGGGCTGGAACACGGTCGAGGCGGCGGCCGGCTCCCAGCTCTTCGCGGGCCTGGACGCGGACGCCCGCTTCTACTTCGTGCACTCCTACGCGGTCCACGACTGGACCCTGGAGGCGCACAACCCGCTGATCGCCGCCCCCAAGGTCACCTGGTCCACGCACGGCAAGCCCTTCGTGGCCGCCGTGGAGAACGGTGCCCTGTGGGCCACGCAGTTCCACCCCGAGAAGTCCGGCGACGCCGGAGCCCAGCTCCTCACCAACTGGATCGAGACCCTGTAGAGATGAGCAAGCTCGAACTCCTCCCCGCCGTCGACATCCGCGACGGCCAGGCCGTCCGCCTCGTGCACGGCGAGTCCGGCACCGAGACGTCCTACGGCTCCCCGCTGGAGGCCGCGCTGGCGTGGCAGCGCTCCGGCGCCGAGTGGCTGCACCTGGTCGACCTGGACGCCGCGTTCGGCACCGGGGACAACCGCGAGCTGATCGCCGAGGTCGCCAAGGCGATGGACATCAAGGTGGAGCTGTCCGGCGGCATCCGCGACGACGACACGCTCGCCGCCGCCCTCGCCACCGGCTGCACCCGTGTCAACCTCGGCACGGCCGCGCTGGAGACCCCCGAGTGGGTCGCCAAGGTCATCGCCGAGCACGGCGACAAGATCGCGGTGGGTCTCGACGTGCGCGGCACGACCCTGCGCGGACGCGGCTGGACCCGCGACGGCGGCGACCTCTACGAGACGCTGGACCGCCTGAACAAGGAGGGCTGCGCCCGCTACGTCGTCACCGACATCGCCAAGGACGGCACCCTCCAGGGCCCCAACCTGGAGCTCCTGAAGAACGTCTGCGCGGCCACCGACCGTCCGGTCGTGGCGTCGGGCGGCGTGTCGTCCCTGGACGACCTCCGCGCGATCGCCGGTCTGGTCCCGGCCGGTGTCGAGGGGGCCATCGTCGGGAAGGCCCTGTACGCGAAGGCGTTCACCCTGGAAGAAGCCTTGGAGGCTGTTGCGTCATGACATCCGAAGCCGTACGGCGCGTGCAGAGCGGAAGTCCCTGGGAAGAGTCCTTCGGTTTCGCACGGGCCGTGGCGGCGGGTGATCGTGTCATCGTGGCGGCCACGACCGCGTTCAAGGGCGATGTGCTGTACGGCGAGGGCGACCCCTACGAGCAGACCAAGGTCGCCTTCGCCACCGCGCTCGAGGCGATCGGCGAGTTCGGGCTGGGCATCGGGTCCGTCATCCGGACCCGCGTGCACCTGGCCCACTCCCGTGACGTCGACGAGGTGGGCCGCGCCCACAAGGAGCTGTTCGACTCCGTGCGCCCGGTCACGACCCTGCTGGTCGTGGAGGGCTTCATGGACTCGCGGGTCCTGGTGTCGGTGGAGCTGGAAGCATTCAGAGAGCTGTAAGAGGCAGCACAAGAGGCATCGAAGGAGCCGTGGATTCATGACCCTGGCGGTCCGAGTCATCCCCTGCCTGGACGTGGACAACGGCCGGGTCGTCAAGGGCGTCAACTTCCAGAACCTGCGCGACGCGGGCGACCCCGTCGAGATGGCCAAGGTGTACGACGCCGAGGGCGCCGACGAGCTGACGTTCCTGGACATCACCGCCTCGTCGGGCAACCGCGAGACGACGTACGACGTGGTGCGCCGCACCGCCGAGCAGGTGTTCATCCCGCTCACCGTGGGCGGCGGCGTGCGCACCGCCGACGACGTCGACAAGCTGCTGCGGGCCGGTGCGGACAAGGTGGGCGTGAACACCGCCGCCATCGCCCGCCCCGACCTGATCCGCGAGATCGCCGAGCGCTTCGGCCGCCAGGTGCTGGTCCTGTCGGTCGACGCCCGCCGCACCGAGGCCGGCACCTTCGAGGTGACCACCCACGGCGGCCGGCGCGGCACCGGCATCGACGCGGTGGAGTGGGCCCACCGCGCGGCCGAGCTGGGCGCGGGGGAGATCCTGCTGAACTCGATGGACGCGGACGGCACGAAGGACGGCTACGACCTGGAGATGATCGCGGCGGTGCGGAAGCACGTGACCGTCCCGGTGATCGCCTCCGGCGGCGCGGGCCGCCTCGCCGACTTCCCCCCGGCCGTCGACGCGGGCGCCGACGCGGTACTGGCGGCGTCCGTGTTCCACTTCGGCGACCTGCGCATCGGGCAGGTGAAGGAGACGCTGCGGGGGGCGGGGCATCCGGTGCGC